>CAZSUM010000046.1:0-13558 GCA_964610015.1 uncultured Lentisphaeraceae bacterium | reverse complement strand
GGTAGAGACTTCCGGTTACTAGGTCAATTCTTCTGAGCCGAACAAGTTATTGAGCGGTTTCTTCTGTTCCTTACACTGTTCTTCCGTTGTCGCCGTAAACCTCTCAACTTCAACAAATACTGTAATGCGTTTTTGTCGCCCGTGCAATATGGAAAACGGACTGGACTTTGTCGCTGTTTCTTCCGGAGTCAAAATGGGAGGAGCGCTCGATGAAGCCTTTATCTCCGGAACTGTTGAACGCCTACACGAAGGCGCTCGGCCCCCGGGTTGCGACGCCTGCGGAGCGCGGGCAAAGCCAGAAGTGGCTGCGCTATTACCTCGACTTCTGCATGAAGTACCGCCACCCGCCGCGCGATCCGGATTCGCTCGAACCGTTCCTGCAGAAGCTGGCGTCGAAAAACCAATCGGTCGCATACCAGGAACAGGCCGCACGATGCGTCTCGGTCTATTATGAAGTGGTCAAGGATGCCGGTGCCGAGTGAAGAATCTTCTGCCGCATCGACGCGGACGCCGTGATCGTGCTGCACGTTTTCTCCAAGAAGAACGCCAAGACGTCGGTCACGGTACTGGACCAATGCAAAGCGCGGCTCAACGTCCCGAGTCCGCGCTCTTTTACTACGTGCTCTCCGAGTTGATGATCCACCGGACATCCGATAGAACTTCTAGTCGAACCTAATGATCACAGTGCAGTCGCGTTACATACATTTATTACTCGCAATAACCTATCCAAGCTCGAAACGAAAAAAATTTAATCGTTTCATGCACGATGTCAAACTTTTCATTATAAAAGTTCAGTGTCCGAGATCAAAGCGTTAGAGAGCAAAGCTTGCTCGATTAAGGGTTCAAGACGTATACTGCTCGACTGGTTATGACCATCCTGCACACATGCTGGCGCGATGCGACATTTTATGTCTGGGGCGAGTGCGAAGCTGCACATGATAATGATTTGGCTGCGGCACAGGGTGCCGTGGCAGAATCTCCCTATGCATTGCATGCAGACGCCCTCAAGGAGGTCTTGCAAACACTTCTTTGGAGCGAGGCCAAAGAGCTGGTTCCTTGCTCAATGACGTTGACGTTACCTACGTGGTGCAAACAACAGCAGGTCTTTGTCATCCCATCGCAGTCCTTTTTCGCGGAAAGCGAAGAGAGTGCCCCTCCCAAGCTGAAGGCTCAGCTTGTTTTGTATCCGTGGCGTGTCATGGCGGTTCCTCTGCCTTGGCGTCCTGCGTTAACGTTGTTTAATCTGGTACAGGAACGTCGCTTGGGGACGGGCGTCTTTGCTGGTGAGAGTCTGCTCTCGGTGGCCACGTTTTTTCGTTATGTAGGTGCGCTGGTGGCCCGTGGATGTTTTTTGCCCGGAGTGTGCGAGGGCCGCGACGGATCATTCGAAGCCTGCTGGCACCCGGTTTTGGATGGCATGGAGTTTCAGCGGGTGCGGCTACTTGCCGAGCGTTTGCCACCGATCGCCTTTGCGGGTGAAGAGGTGCCCGTTGCTGGCGGAGGCTCCTCTCGGATGTCTGTTTTGATGGCGATGCTAGAAGAGCTGACCGATCGCTTGGTGCGCGTGAGTGTTGTGACGACGCTGTCGCGGGCGCAGGCTGAACACGGGCAACTCTATAGTGCACATGACGCGTGGTTTGCAGCCTTGCGAGGGGATTCGCGGCAGATACATTGGGATGAGCGCGATGAGTTGGTATCGCTGTGTGCGGCTTTGCGGCAGTGGCGTCGTCCCGCTGAAGTGGGGCGCACGGGTGAAGCCATTCCCGGTTTTCGCTTAGAAGCTCCGCAATCGGCTGAGGGCAAGTGGCAACTTCAAGTGGATGCGGTTGAGGGTGATGTACCCGCTGGTCTGAATCCCGAAAAATGGAGTGAAACATTTCTACTCTCTCTGGGCCAGGCAACGTTGCTCTTTCCACCCTTGACACGCGCGGAAAAACAGTGTGAGGGATTTGGGTGTCTGTTAGCGCTGGATGAGGCACATGCGTTTTTGACGGTCGCAGCGGACATGCTGACCGCAGCGGGATATTGTGTGACGCTACCAGCACAAGGCGCAACCGGAAGCACATGTGTGCTGGCGCTCTCGCTGGACATCCAACCCGTGATGCAGGAGCAGGACGCAACGCATTCGTTAGATCAGCGGGTGACAACCGCGTGGACGGTCATGCTCGACGGGAAGCCTCTCACGCCTGAAGAATTGGAACAAATCGCGCAATCGGAAACGCCTCTGGTCTTTTTACGTGGTCAGTGGGTGACCGTTGATTTGAAACGTCTTCGTGAGGCGCTACGTATTTGGCAACGAACGACGATTGAAATGCATAGTGTACGGGAGGCGGTTCAACTCGCGTTGGGAGCGACATCCGGTGCGGGCGGGTTACACGTTTCGCAGGTGCATGCAGGCGGGTGGGTTGGAAAATTGTTGGCAGGGTTGGAGAGTGGGCAGGCGTTTGAAACGTTAGCGACGCCCGAAGGGTTTTGCGGAGAGCTACGTCCCTATCAGATTCGAGGCTTCAGTTGGCTGGTCTTTTTACGGGATTGGGGGTTTGGGGCATGCCTTGCAGATGACATGGGGCTGGGGAAGACCGTGCAGACGCTGGCCTTCTTGTTACATGAGAAGGCGCGTGGAACTCGGCGTCCTGTATTGCTTGCTGGACCGATGTCGGTGCTGGGGAACTGGTTACACGAAGCGCAGCGCTTTGTGCCAGGCTTGAAGGTGCTGCTGCATCACGGGGCGCGGCGATTACACGGACAACGGTTTGCACAGCAGGCCGCACAGGTAGACATTGTGCTGACCAGTTATCATCTGCTCTATCGTGACTATAGCGATTTGCGACGGGTCACGTGGTCGGGCTTGATCTTGGATGAGGCGCAAAACATCAAGAATCCGGATACGCGGCAGGCTCAAGCTGCGCGTGCCTTGCAGGCTCATTATCGTATTGCCCTGACCGGTACCCCCATGGAGAACCATGTCGGCGAACTTTGGTCGATCATGGATTTTCTCAATGTCGGATTGCTGGGACGTCGCGCGGTCTTTCGTGAGACCTATTTCCGTCCCATTCAGGCGGGGACTGATCCAAGTGCACGTGCGCGTCTCCGCCGCGTAACTGGCCCCTTTATCTTACGCCGACTTAAAACTGACAAACAGGTCATCTCCGATCTACCCGAGAAGGTTGAGGCAAAGGTGTACTGTGCGCTGACCTCTGAACAGGCGACATTATATCGCGATGTCTTGGAGAGCTTTGAGCGCGAGGTTAAGGAGAGCGAGGGCATCAAGCGACGCGGGTTGATTTTGGCTGTGTTGACGCGCTTGAAACAGGTCTGCAACCATCCGGCACACTATTTGGGAGAGGCACAGGATCTCGCACACCGTTCTGGCAAACTGGAACGTCTCGTGGCCCTGCTTGAAGAGGTTTTTGCACGGGGCGAAAGTGCGCTGGTCTTTACGCAATATGCCGAAATGGGAAAACTACTGAAGCATCATCTGTGTCAGACCTTTGCCTATGATATGCCGTTTCTGCATGGTGCGTTATCGCGTCAGGCGCGTGATCAGATGGTGGCAGATTTTCAAAGTGCGTCGCAGCCGCAAGCCTTTATTCTTTCTCTTAAAGCCGGTGGCACAGGGTTGAATCTGACACGTGCAAGTCATGTGTTTCATTTTGATCGTTGGTGGAATCCCGCGGTGGAAAATCAGGCGACAGACCGGACGTTCCGAATTGGACAGACGCGTAATGTGATGGTGCATAAGTTTATCTGCGGAGGGACATTGGAAGAGCGCATCGACGCATTGATTGAGAGTAAGAGCGAGTTGGCGGCAGAGGTTGTTGCCAGCGGGGAGAGGTTGTTGACTGAGCTATCCGATGGGGCGTTGCATGAAATGTTGCAACTCGATGCCGCAGTGATGGATCAGGATGAACAGTAAACAAAGGAGTCGATGAGTAAGAAAAAGCGATATGCTGCACGACTTCCTATTTTGGTCAAGGGGGGTATTCGGGCGCAGCAACCACATATTGGCGCCTCACGCTCTTGGTGGAGTCGTCGGTGGCTGGCGTTTATGGAAAACTTTCGTCTGGGCGCGCGGTTGGGACGTGGCCGGAGCTATGCGGTTTCGGGTCAGGTTTCGGACCTCTCGATTGCTCCCGGTGAAGTCACGGCCCAAGTGCAAGGGTCAGGCAAGAGTCCTTATACGGCGGTTATTCGTGTGATGGCCCTGCCTCCTGAAAAAAAGGGGTCTTTGTTGCGTCAGTTACGTCAGCACCCCATGTTGTTGGCTCGGCTGTTAGTGGGGGATCTGCCTGTTGAGATTGAGGCTCTGTTTCAAGAGGAAGGGTTACCTCTTTTTCCTCAGCGCGATCATGACTTGACGAGTCACTGTAATTGTCCTGATTATGCCAATCCCTGCAAACATCTTGCGGCGGTCTATTGCTTGCTCGGCGAGGCTGTGGCTAGAAATCCGCTTCTGCTCTTAGCGTTACGCGGGGTGTCGCATGAACGGTTGTTTAACCTCGCTCCGAAAGCGTCCGACAATCGAAAAAAAGAGCTCATCGGTGAACATCCCGAGCGCGAGGTGCCATGGGATGCTGCGAGCTACTATGGTCTCGTGCAGGCACCGTTTGAATCGTTTGGTTCTGCGCAACACACGATGACGCCTGCACCACTCATCTGTCGACTTGGGGCCTTACCCTTCTGGCGTGGCCATGAGCGCTTTGTTGATACACTGGAGCACCTCTATACACGTGCGGCCACACGCGGGTGGACTGTTTGGTCGGGCGAACGCCTTGATCTTCGCCGCGAAGATGAAAAGGTGATCATCAAAGGGGCGACGCTACATTTGAAACAGCGCAAGATGCGAGTCGATGCGACGCGCTTTTGAGAAGGGTGACGGGTTAATTTCTAGTCCCGTACGGGATGGTAAAGACATTAACCCCATAGCGGTTATGCGTGACAGGGCGTTGACACATCCCCGTCAGAATGTCAAATGTCCAAAGGCGACACCATACCACCCACCAAGAGGTCGGCAAGGGTGAGGGCGCCTTCGTGCGGATAGCCGGCGAAGGCGGCGGAAAAGACGCCCTGCCAGCATGGTGTGGGCGGGGAGAGAAAAACGTTGGGACCCGAACATTTGACAGGGGCGTTGAACCCGATCGTCTTCACGTTCTTGGATTCCATTACCTCTGCTCCGTCATAGCGTGCGGCAAGCAGTTGGACGATCTTCTCGCGGCGGGGTGCGTTCGCGGCACGGTCTTCCGTGTACCACCCCGGTTCGCCCCACAACGTGAGGACGGGGCTCACGCCAGCGCGTTCACAGGCGTCTAGGGTTGTGTCGAGCGCGCTCCAGTCGTATTCGGTCTTGGCGGACTCGATCAACCACCAGGGCACGTTCACGAGCGTGCGCCGGACGCCGAGCGCCGTGAGTTCCGGTTGTTGATTCATGAGGTCCTTTGCGCCTATGGACGACGCTTGGATGGCATCGGGACGTTTCCGGACGATGCCGAGCGGAAACTTCACGCCGCCGTATTCGATTTCTGTAAGGCCCGGCTCGTCGAAGGTGAAGGTCTTGACCGTCTTTCCGCTCACGACGACGGAGATTTTTTCGCCGGCTTCGTAGTAGCCGTAGCGATGCGGTTCAAGCCGCGGTATCGCCGCACAGGCGGCGGTTTCGTCGCCGGACGCTTCGGGGATGGGCTGCCCCGTCTTCCAGTCCGCCTCAATTTCCGCTCTGGAAAGTGCTTGGCCGTAGAGCCGGTAGCTGTCGGTCTTCCAGCAGAAACGGTCGGACGTCACCGCGAACCGCACGATGAGTGGATGCTTGTTGTCCGACAAGAAGCCGCCCGGAGCGCTACCCATGCTGTCGCCGTCCAGGAATAACTCCATCTTGCCGCCGTCATTCACCACTGCGAGTTGGTGCCAACAGTCGGGTAGAACCGTCTTCTTGTTGAGCGTTACAATGCTCTGGGAGGTCTTTCCGTCACCGTAGGCGATGGTCACAATCCCCTTCTCGGCCCATCCCTCGTGACGGCCGTAGTCGACGCGGAACCCGAATAGGTAGCCGAACTGACTCTCGACCAGTCGGCACGCGCCGTTCATCTCCGGCTGGTCATAGACGTAGAACCACAGGATTTGCGTGGAGGGGTTGCCCGCCAATGGTACGGCCGCCGTCTGCGGCCCGGTCAGGCAATCGGGAGCGGAACTGGGTATGGAGGCGAGCGCGTTGCCGAAACGGACGGCGGAGAGTTTCCCGTTGCGTCCCAGCGCGTAGCGCGGGTATTCGAGCCGGGGATTTAGCTCGAGCGCGTCGCCGAGGCTGCGTCCATAGCAGTTGACGGTGCGCACGCACACCGGCGCCGCAGTCGGATGCGCCCGGTCATAGACTGCGCCCAAACGTATCGGGGAGAAGTCGAGATCGGCCAGAGCGGCCGCTAGTATGAGACTTGCTGCGATCATGTCACAAACCCAGTTCGTAGCGTCCCCAGCCGGAGACATTAGAGTTGTTGTCAAAATTTCCGTGCGTAGCCATCGCGGCTTTCCGTTTTTGGTCTAAACGGTCGCAGTCGTCCACCACGAAATCCATCAAAAACCGTGAACCCGGGCGCAACTTGAACGCGCTCTTTTCATTCGGCACGACTTTTCCCTCTAGGGCATAGCCGTTCACACTCCGTGCCCCGACAACATCGATGGTCACGTGGCGCTTCTCGCGGCGCGCGTACCAGAGAGCGCTCCTGTCGGGGTTCGGACCGTCGAGCGCTGGCACGATAATCTGGTCCGCGCCGTCGTCCACCGCCGCCCCGAGGGACTTGCCTGAACGCGTGTCGATAAAGAACTCGAGACAGTCGTACATAAACGCGAGGCCGTTTTCTTCCTGCGGTGCGGGCAGGACGTGATCATCTGTCACGTCGATCCGAAAGTAGAGTGCGTCGTTTTTCACATAGCACACGCGGAGTGCGAGGGAAAGATCTTCGCGGTTACGCCACTGCGGTAGCCACAACTCTGCGAAATTTGGTTTGCCGTGCACGACGTCGTCTTCGTTATCGCAGACGAGCGGAGGGAGATCCGACCACTTTGCCGCGTCGAGATCGAGCGGCAGCGGCTTTGCCCTGCGTGGCACCTCGCAGATGCCGCCGTTCGAGGCGAAGACGATTTCGGCGGCCAGCGAACCGAAGGTGACGCGCACCGGATAGTTGCGGCGCTTGAGCGCGGTCGCTTTTACTGTGATCGGCACGGAGATGCGCTCGCCGGGTTTCACATGGAGAACGGTTTTTGCGAGCGAGATTTCCGCACCGCGTAGCTCCTCCGCCTGAAGGTCGCCCGTTAGCGGTGCGTCGAACAGGTTCTCAATCTCGACAGTTCCTTCGAGAATTCCGCTTTCGGGCAAGAGCGCGGGAAGGTTCAGTTTCACCGGCGTCAGCTCCGCGATAGTGGCGGGAACGTCGAAGAGATAGACCGGATTTATTTGCGCGGCGATGGACAGTACGCCATGCGCGTCCGCCTTCAGGATTCCTTGGTTGCCGAACATGTCCATTGTCCGGTGCGTGGCGCTTGGCGCTGTTTTGAAGTTGAATGTACGCTCCTCCATGCCGAAGACAGCGAACACGTTGGACTTTTCGCCGGTCTTCGGATGCGCGCGGTCGATGAGAACGGCCATGGTCTTGGTGCTGGACATCGGCAGCGCCTTGATTTCGGTCATGTCATTCAGGATCTGTCCAGAAAGCGCGGTAAGCGCCACGCCCTGTTGGCAGGGGATGGCCCCCTGGGTGGAGGTCTGGCATTTGACGTACATCTTGTACCCGCTCGCGAGATTTACGAGGATGGCGTGGATCTGGAGCGCAGCCGCCTCTGTTTCAGGAAGGATCGGCATGGACGTAGAGTAGGTCTCGTACCCCCCCACGCGCGAAATCGGATAGAGCGCGGTACGGGCGAATTCGCGCGTCATCGGACGATGGTGGACGCGTGGCAGCGAGAAAATACCGCTTTCGGTGTTGAACATCTCGATTCTGTGCTCGGGTTTCGAATGCGCCTCGGCGATCTTCGCAAGACGCACACCGGGATTGTCCCAGTAGAAGGCGTGGACCGGGTTCGAAAGATAGTTGTGGTGCGACACGCCGTCCACGCAATCCGCTGCGCCGAGTTCTAGGATCTTGTTGATAAACGGCAGTGCGCACGGTGTCGCCCCGGGCGGATAGAGCTTAATGTCAGGAATGCGTTTGCGTCCGATCTCGTGCAGGATCGCGAGCTCCCGCACGTACTGTTCGGGCGTCGTGCGGCCGTCCACCTCGCTCGTCACCTCGAATTCGCGCACGCCTTGTTCCGCGAGGAGGTCCACCGTCGCGCCGAACCACTCGCGGACCTTCGTTTCCTGCTTTGGCGTGAAGCTTCCGTTCTTCCCGGCGGGCGTGCCGGCGCAGTTGTAGGGGATGAACGAAAATTCGCGAAGCGCTTCAGAGGGGATCTTCTGCACGTTCAAAAAGAGGTCGTGCTTGCGGAGGAAGGCATTCGTCTGAATCGCGCCTCCCCAATACGGTACATCCACACGGCGGAGATTCGAGTCGTAACTGAAACGGTCCTCCATCGCCCAGTAGCCGAAGGGGGAGTTCAAATGATCTGGTGCTGGTGGCACGATCCCGATTGGATAGGGACGCATCAACCCCTTCACGGTTTTGCCGCTTTCGTCCTTGAGCGCGAGATGCACAGAGTAGGCGTCGCAAAGCTCCGATGTGATATTCCAGTCGATTGTTCCGTCGTCGCTGACAGGAATTTCCTTTTCCAGAACAGGCTTTCCGAACACGGTCTCCACCAAGACCTTCAGCGTGCCTGCGGGCGCGTTTCGAACCGTGACGGGGATCTTCGCGCCCTGCCGGAAATAACCGTTGGAATCTTCGGGGATCTTCATGACGATCGCATCCGCCGCCGACCGTGCCGTGCGTTCCGCTACGCTCGCGGCGCGCTGTTCGTCCGTCGTCCCAGCGGCGGGCGTTTTCATCAGAAACGACTCGACCTCAGCGGCGGAAAGCGCGCGGTCGAAGATCGCGAGTTCGCCGAAGGTGAATGGCGTGGTCAAGTTCTTGTCGAACCAGCGCCGGTGACCGACATGCAGGCAGTTCACGCGCGTGCCGCCGGTGAACGGCGCCTGGCCGGAATAGCTCGGCCGGAACGGTGTGTGGCGGAAAGCACCGTCAAATGGTTTCTCCTGCATGACCCCGTCTAGATAGAACCGAAACGTTGTCCCGTCGAGCGTGGCGGCAAAACGATGCCAGACGTCCGTGTCGCACGTGCCGAAGGCGATTTCAACGACGGCGCCCTTGCTCGGTTCATCCTTTTGTGGACGCCCCACGACGAACTTGAGCATGCCCTCCTTTGCCCAACCGCACTTGACCCAGTCCAGCCGGAAACCCTCGCACCCACCCCAGACGTCGCCCAGTTGCAGTGGATACGCGTGCGAATAATCTGTTCCGGAATCTTCAAATTTGATCCAGCCCGCTACGGTGAAGCCCTTTGCGAATTCGGCGCCCGTGACGCCGCTCCGGTAGAGTCCCGCCGGATGCGTACCGATCCGGAGTGCGGACATGCCGGGCATGCGCCCCGAGACCCAGCGTGTCTCGACGTTGGTTTTCGCCGTGTACGACTCGGTGGACTCCATGCCGTACGCGGTGTTGTGGGCGATTTCGAGCGAACCGAGAAACCCACCGGTTCGCGACCGATACCCCGGACGGATATCCACATGGTTGACGACCTCGTCGTCCCTACCCTCGTCGAACGTATAGTGCCGAATCATCCCCTCCGGCGCGGCATATGCCGCAAACACGGCAAGCGCCGCACCACACAAGATCTCACTCGTTGTCATGACTCTCCCTGTTTGTCACATCCCCATTTGACACCGCACATGCGTTTCCCCCGCATTCGGCTTTCCACGCAAAGCTGTCGTTTTCATCGGTCTACCTTCTTTCTTTTTAGTTCAAGGGTAACCTCGGGTTGCTCGGTCGCTTTCAGATAGAGAAGAGCCCCTGTCTGGGTGCGTACTCGCACAGGCAGGCCAAGAGCAACACGTGGTACCGGAGCGGCATGTGTGGGTTTCGGGTGCGTATTCGCACAGGCAGTTCACGCACGACTTTTTCCATTACACAGAATCAGCATAATACTTTTACTAAAACTGCTCACCCCTATATGAACGCGGTCGGAGCCCGCAATCCAAAACTCTCACCACGAAGTTCACGAAGACCACGAAGAGGTGATTGATTCAGCTAACACCCAACGCCGAAGGAAACTTCGATCAGCGTTTGTTCGGTTTTTCGCAGGCTTGCGCCTCTGTGGCTGAAGGAGTACACTGACGAACTCAAACAATGAGGGATAGTATGTTGGATATCAAACGGATTCGTGAATGTTTTGAAGAGGTGGCTGAGGGGTTACGCAGGCGTGGGGCCTCAGTCGAGTTGGCGCAGCGAGCGCGGGATCTGGATGCGGAACGCAGAGAACTCGTTACGCAGGCTGATGATTTGAAGACGTTTCGGAACGCGCGTTCCAAGGAGATTGGCGCACTCAAAAAGGCGGGTCAGGATACGACGGCTGTGCAGGCTGAGGTTCGTGGTATTGGGGATCAGATCACAGGATTGGACAATCGATTGCGCGAGGTGACGGAAGCACTTGAGCAAGCTATGTTGTTTATTCCAAATGTTCCGTGTGCCGAGATTCCAACAGGGCCGGATGCTTCGGCCAATCGTGTGGTCAAGGTTGAGGGCGAGCCACCGATTTTTGATTTCTCAATATTGGATCATATTGCGCTTGGCGAACGGTTGGGCATTTTTGATTTACCACGAGGGGCCAAGATCACGGGATCTGGTTTTCCGTTGCTGTTGGGGCAGGGAGCAAAATTGCAGCGGGCATTGATTCAGTACATGCTCGACATGCATACCGAGCAACATGGCTATACGGAGCTGATGCCGCCCTTTATTGTCAATACTGACTCTATGCGTGGGACAGGGCAACTTCCCAAAATGGCAGAGGACATGTACCACTGTGAGATCGACGATTTTTGGTTGGTTCCCACGGCTGAGGTGCCCGTGACCAACTACTATCGGGATGAGATTCTGGATCGTGCGTTGCCCATTTATCTTACAGCCTATACCCCTTGTTTCCGTCGTGAGGCTGGCTCGGCAGGGAAAGACACACGTGGAATTTTGCGTGTCCATCAGTTTGATAAAGTCGAGATGGTTAAGTTCGTGGAACCAGAGACCTCATATCAGGAGCTGGAATTGCTGGTTAAGAATGCGGAAGATGTGCTCACTGGATTGGGGTTGCACTATCGTATTCTGGAACTCTGTTCCGGCGATATAAGCTTTTCGGCTGCAAAATGTTACGACATTGAACTCTGGTCTCCAGGGCAGCAGAGTTGGTTGGAAGTGTCCTCTTGCTCAAACTTCGAGGACTTTCAGGCACGGCGTCTTAATTGCAAATACCGTGATGCAAATGGTAAGACACGGTTGGTGCATACGCTGAACGGGTCAGGTGTGGCGTTGCCGCGGTTGATGATTGCGCTTCTGGAGCAGTGTCAGCAGGCAGACGGATCGGTGTTGTTGCCCGAAGCGCTTCGTCCCTATCTGCGTGGGCTCACGCGATTGACGCCTGTGCAGAGGTAAGCGTACCCATCGATGTGGCAACAATGATTGCGGGAGGCGGGACGCACGTCAGGACTTAACCCCGGCGGATTTTGCGATTAGGGTTGTCTTTTCTGATCGGGCGAATGTTCTCCCAGCCCAGTCCAATAAAAGAGGGGCCTTGGGTGGCTTCTGTAAATTTGATGCCTGGGTGGTTGCCATTCCACTCCATAATTTTGACTTCATTCTGGTCGTCGACCGTCACATCCCAACCGATACAGCGGCAATAGGGTAATTCGTGATGCAGTCGTAAAACCGTATCCCGACAGGTGTCATAGAGCGGAAGGGTGCGATGAGCGAATGAAACGCCGGTATCCGGGTGTTGCGAGGTCGGCACCCATGAGGCGAGATAGCCACAGGCATCAAGCTCGCCTGTCTCTGGGTTAAAGGGGATGCGAAGGTTGGTACTGGATTGTACATGCGTGTCATTCTTTCGTCCCAAGCGCAAGTATCCCGCTCGTGCTGTGATTTTCCCCATGTCATCGATGACCGTGGTGATCCGAACATTCGCGACAGAGGAGGGCATCATTGTGTTGAAATAGGGGTGTTGACGGATGAACGATTGAAAAACCCCGTTGCCCAGCTTCTCGATTTGGCGCGGGTTGAAGGTCTCGCGGGTTAGCACAAAGACGCCTTTGCCCTGAAGGGATGCATCGCGTTTAAAGACCACGCGATCATCGGCCTGAAAGAGATAATCGCGCATGTGCTCGGGTGCTAGAGCGTCGTTGTTGCGGGTGTACCAGAGCCCATTGATGTAAGAGGCGATATCAGGGAAAACATGAGTGTTGAAGAGCCGGTTGGTCAGTGGTTTGAGATGAGAGACCTTGCCATAGTCGCGGTTTAGTTTGGGGATCACGACAAAGGTATAGTATGTTTCCGGAATCCACCCCTCTTTGAATTCACCGGCCATGGCGCTGTAGACCTTTAACCAAGGGGCAAACCCGCGCCAGCCGAGCACGTCTTGGGCATACTCCTCTGCACGTTTAAAGAGGTTGGGGTCAGTTTTACCTTTGGCTGATTCGATGTTACGCAAGATCTGTGTGGCATGAGGGCCTTGCAGACGTTTTTTGATGTTTCTTATCCAGCGCATGAGATTAATCCAAGAACATGTTTTTAACAGCTTATCGAGTCGCTTTCTTCGATTAATCGTAAGGTCTTCACTGAGGTTTGTCTACACAGAAGAAGATCTTGGGAGATAATAAGTCTGCAAAATAAGAGGTTGAAACCTGCGGGCAGCTCTCGTATCTTATCAGTTATGAAAATTCTTGTTGTTGGTGGTGGGGGCAGGGAGCATGCTCTGGTATGGCGTCTTGCACAGGATCGGTGTGAGCCAACGCTCTTTTGTGCACCGGGAAATGCGGGGACAACTTCGCTGGCTACAAACCTGCCGATTGCTGCGGAAGATATTCCAGGGCTACTTGCCTGGGCGCAAGAGCATCGACCCGATTTGACGGTGGTGGGGCCAGAGGTGCCCCTTTGTTTGGGAATCGTGGACGTCTTTGCTGCTGAAGGGTTACGGGTCTTTGGTCCTTGTCAGGCTGCTGCCAAAATGGAGGGGAGCAAACGATTCGCCAAAGAGGTGATGGTGGCTGCGGGTGTTCCCACGGCACGATCCATGGTCTTTGACAGCTATGCGGCGGCAGAGACGGCACTCGCTGAATTTTCACTTCCGGTGGTGATCAAGGCCGATGGGTTGGCCGCTGGCAAAGGGGTGGTTATTGCGCAGACGCATGCAGAGGCGGTGTCAGCCTTGCATGCGATGTTAGAAGAGGCGGAGTTTGGTCAGGCGAGTTCAGAGGTGTTAATTGAGGAGTTTCTTGAGGGCGAGGAGGCGTCGATTCTTGCCTTGGTGGATGGAGAACATGCGGTTCTCCTGCCTGCATCACAAGATCATAAACGTGCCTTTGACGGAGATCAGG
>CAZSUM010000045.1:0-13594 GCA_964610015.1 uncultured Lentisphaeraceae bacterium | reverse complement strand
GACCAAGTCTTTTTTGCCACACAGACGGCGATTTCCGCTCTGACCTTCAAGGAGACGTATGTGGCGTGACGACAGGATACAGGTGGCCATTGACACAACGTCCGGCTTCATCGCCGCCAAGCTGGCGGAACGGATGCAACGCCCTATCCACGAAATGGAACGCCTGTTTCTCGCCTCGAAAACGTACCGCCTACTGTGCGACCCTGAAACGGGGCTGTATGCGGATAACGTCTTGGAAACCGCTGACCTTTTTCTCCGCGAAATCGAGCCAGCCTTGTTTCCAAAAGACGAACAAAAGCCACAATCCTATTTCAAGTATCGCTCGTTGAGAGACCCGCGCACGAAAGAAATCTTCGAGAAGCGAGAACTCTGGTATTCCGCCCCCAAGGATTTCAATGACCCGTTTGACTGTAATCTCCAAATGAACAGTGACGGCTCAAGTGACAGCGAGATTATTGATTTCATGACCAATGGGGCAAGCCGGCGAGAAAGAACTTTGTCCACGAATGAATTGAACCTTGCTCTAGAAAAGGTCAAGAGTGGGCAAACGGCAGTGCTTTTCTCCAAGTGGAGAGAGGAAGATTTCAGAGACTCCAGCATCTGCTGTTTTTCTCATTTAGGAGACTCTATCCGAATGTTCTCTTACTATGCTGACGGCCACAAAGGCATCTGCATCGAATTTTCCTTCTCCGTGTTTGACATGCCCACCGGGATCAGCCTCGCCCGACAGGTGTTTGGCAAGGGAGGAAAGTTCATAGCGATTGATGTCGCCTATCAAGAAGAGTTCCCCGAGTTGAATTACCTGAGACTCGAAGGTGAAGCACGCGTCCTGAATGTGATCGGAGTCAAAGCAAAGAAATGGAAGTATGAGGAAGAGTTTCGCATCTTTCGTCATCAAATGCCAGCCGGTGCCGTTCCCTTTGCCCCCAACATTCTCAAACGGGTCATTCTGGGCGCGAAGACCAACGGCGATGAGATGGCTCTGGTTAAAAGATGGCTCAAGGACTGGCCGACGCCTGTGGTTCTGTCCAAAGCCGACGCGGATGCCGAGTCTTTCAAGCTCAACATTCACGATGTTGAGATGGTTGGGGGTGCCCACTAACTCACCTGTTGGGGGGGCACCTGGTCTTCTCCGACAACGCACCGGGGTCAAACCTAAAAATTAAAATAACGATTCTGCGTTATGACCCATACTCCTTATCCAGCTTTTCTGAGATTTGTTCAACCGCTCGTTGATTCATACCGGCAAACTTACATAACATCTGCGCTGCCACCGGCTATCCTCCACTAGCGATTTATACAACCGTCTCACCCGACAATCAAAATCGACCGATTCGATTCCGTCGATTATTTCGATTCACTCGATTCATTCGCCTCTCTCCCCGCCCGCGCCCGCGGTCCGCGTGCGGGAGCCGCCGGCGAAGTCGCCCGCCAGTGCCGCCAGCCCCGCACACGCCAGCGCCCCGACACAAACAATCCTCATCCATCGCGAACCGTGTCTCAGTGAAAGAAGAATTGTCAGTTCATTGTATTTCAATACAGTGTGTTAACGGAAATATGGGAATATGGGAAACTGTCTCACACATGAAAACAACCGTGGAAATTCCCGATGCGCTTTACCGGCGGGTCAAGTCAAAGAGTTCTCTCGACGAACGTCCGATTCGTTCGATAACACAGCGACTCTATGAACTGTAGCTGGCGGGACGCGTATCGCTTGACGATTCGGAAAACATTGACTCGGACGGAAAAGATGACTGGGAACAAAAGTGGGTGCGCGAAACCGCCTCGCTGGCCGAACGGATCGGTAAAAAAGGCACCGACGCGCGATCGATCTGGCAAGTACAGTATTTGTGGTTGTTTTTGTTTTCGCACAAAAAAACCCGCAATCATTGAGTTTACTCAACAACTGCGGGATTTTAAAGTGGCTCCGGCGGTAGGATTCGAACCTACGACCAATTGGTTAACAGCCAACTGCGCTACCACTGCGCCACGCCGGAAAAATCATTTTCTTTTGCGTTCCCAATGGGTTACGAAAACGGGGGTGAATTTACCTGATTTAGGGGGATGTTGTCAATTGTGAAAAAATGAAATTTTTGAACCTCACGCTCTCTTATTGCTCGTCATCCTTGTTCTTCGTCCCACTGATTGAAAGCGTGTCATCTTCAAGTTCGATCGGACGCGTGGGCGCGAACTGCTGACGTGCTAAATTCCACGAGAGCCACTCAGGCATGAGTCGGTTACCCCCACGACGTCGGGCAATGGCCCCGCTAATCTGCGGACGCATCATCTCCGCGGCAAGCGCATCACCGGGTTGACGATCCTGCACATACACAAGCAGAGCAGTAACGGCTGAGACAGGAATCATCTCAGACAACTCCCCTTTCTTCAACGACATGGCGCCATAGGCAATTGAAAAACTGTTATCAAATTTTTGACTCTGAATATCACTGACCGTATAGGTGATCGAGGTGGACACATTCAAAGCTTTTGCTTTAGCAGCGTCGGCAAAGATTTTTCCCTTTTCAAGCAGTGCCTGCAAATCTGAACGAAGGGTCTTCGTCTCTTTTTCAAAGGCCTCAGCACGTGCTTTAGACAACGCACGCGGACGCAACTCCTCAAGGACCTTCTCATAAGCAGGCGTATGCGCTGCTGAAAAGGCATTGCGCTCAATGACGTAGATATTGCTCTCTCCCTTGACAATGCCAAAGCGCATATCTGAACGGTCTGGCTCTAAACTAAATGCGGTCTCAGCAAAATCCGCAGCTTTTTCGACCCAGTACAGGGTTTCTTCGGCACCAAATAAGGGCGAGGTTTTGACCTTCAGATTTGCCTGCGCCGCCACAATGTCGAGCGCATTGGATGCATCGTTAGCGAGCTTACCGTAGATGTTAAACGTTACACTGGTAGAGGCGCAGTAACGGGCTTCGTCCAGCATCAGCTCAGCCAGAATATTGGTGCGAACTTGATCAAAAGGAATCGGCTCAGTCACATTGTTACTGACAACGCGGGTATAGGTATCGGCATGGCTATCGTAATACTCGAGCAGATCATCCTCAGGAACTGAGACGGCTGCAAGATAGTTGGAAACCGGAATCGTGATATAACGAACAGCAACGCGATCCGGCAAAGCAAAGGAAGCTTTGTTCTCTTCATAAAACTTCCGATAGTCCTCATCTTTCAGCGCCATTTTGGATTGAGTGAATTGGTTGCTGATCGTTGTGACCTGCACGGTGAAACGATCGGTCATAGCGGCAAGTTCATCCTCAAGTTCCATTGGTGAAACCCAGTTTGCGCTCTCAACCAGCGCAGCACTTTTCATGACTGCTAGTTGATGCGAAACCAATTGCTCATACATCGCAGGCGTCATTCCCTGTTCAGCGAGCATCATGCGGTAGCGATTGATGTCAAAGCCGTTAGCCCCTTGAAATCCGGGTGCCTCACGTAGCACAGAGCGAACCTCATCTTTGCTGGCCCCCATGCCATTCTTGACGGCCGTCATACGAGCGGCAATCTGCTCCCAAGCACGGCGATCAACAACTGCTGAAGAGGTTTCGTTATCGCGATTCTGACCAAACCCACGAATCGCCTGAACGACTTGATCAAACTGCTCGCTGGTGATCTTTTTGCCGTTAATCTTTCCGGTGGTCAGCGTTTGCTGTGGACTCTGAAAACAGGAATCAACAGCAACAAAGGCAATGGCAATAATAATCGCAAAGAATCCCCAGAGGATTCGGCTACGGATCAGACGGTTAAAATGATAGATAAACACGGCTTTTGGTCCCTAAAGGTTTAGACACGCGCAAGGTTTTGTTGATATACAAAACCGGTGGCTGCGCAGACCGCCGGTTCTTAAATCCAGACATCAAAGCGTTAGAGCTCAGACGGTTTGCTTTTTCCGTCTGTCGCCGCACCTTTCGCAGAAACTTTCTCGTTAGGTACGACTGAAAATAGAGGCTGCTCAGCTTCTTTCCGTGCGACCTCTTCAGGTGAGATCATCTCGCCTGTGGTCAACACCGAACGGCCTTCAGCATAAACAAAACGATGGCGTGCAATGCCGGTGGGACTCACCACCAGTGTTGAGATGATAGACCGTCCACCAACCGGCGCGTTCTCACGCCAAATCTTGACAACGGCTTTGGGGGTCATCCCAAAGGTCACCGGTGAATCCGTTCCATTTTCAAGGCTGATCGCAAAGTCGCCAGAAACGCTAGTCAAACGGCTGAGTGACCGATCAGGAGCGGTTTGAATCTCAAGCGTGTTCGCAGCACGCAAGGCCGCGATCGTATATTGAGGACCTTCAACACGCATCGCACCGGTAATGGTGGCCACATGGAACAATTCAAATTCACTCGTTTTGATGAGTTTAAATACGCCACGGCCAGAAACATTGCGACACACACTGTTCGGTGTCGAAACAGCAAACAACCCTTCGGCAAGATTGTCGCGTAGCGTCGTACTGATGTGTCCTTGACTCAGTTGCGCAACACGAGCGTCAGCTTTACCCTCAGGGGATATGATCGTCACTTCGCTGTTTTCTTCCAGTTTGACAAAATCGTTTGCTGAGAACAGCAAGATCACCGAGCTTGAAGTACCCGTCCGGAAAATGGTTCCCATGGGGTAATATTTCTCTTGTTGCGCCAGTTCAAAACTCCCGTTATCAGGGGTCTTAACCTCGCAAGCACCCTGCATATTTGTCACGCGGACAAGGCGGGTGAAAACAACACTCTTTACGTCCGCTTGGTCTGTAACCGCAGCAACAGGAGTCACTTCCCCTGCCTGGTTATCAGCAGTTTCCTGAGCAAGGGCTGTACAGAAGGCCAGACCCATTGCGCAAACGCCTGTGCGAAATACTCCCATCTGATCGATCATGGGTCAACTCCCTTACGCTAGCATGCAGTTAATCAAACCTCTCAACTCATTTAAAAAAAGTTTTTTTATATTAGTTTAAACCTGCCAGATAGTCAATCCATGCTTCAAGCTCTTTGCTTTTTAGAAGCCGGTTTCTTTTGGGCTTGGAGTTAAGGATACACTGAAATGGCCGAATTGATCAATATCGAGGTTTGCGTTTTTTAACAAATGGCTTTATTGTAACGCGATCCATCATATGAGGTTGACAATGCATCCCCTCCCCCTGTACGCTCTGCGCCCCATGAAGAACAAATCAGGACTCTTCTTTTTCCCTCTCTTTTGTATTCCTCTGTGGTCGGTTTTTGCCGTCGATTTGCCTGTTTCCAACCTGATCGTTCAGGTCGAGGCAGATGCAATCTCGACAAAAAATATACCGGGCCAAACCCCTTTACAAAACATTCCCGGTCTTTCACTTCGCTCACAGGGGCATCTCTCTCCTCAAACAGATCTCTCAATCCGTGGCGCGCCGTTTACCAGTAGTGGCCTTTTGCTGAATGGCCTCACCCTACGCAATGCCCAAACAGAGCACTGGCAGGGTGACACCTCGCTCCCCTCCTTCTGGCTCGCGTCGCCTCTCGTACTGACTGGCCTCGATCGTTTTCGTGCCTCATCCGGCCATCCCTCCGGTTCAGTTGGTCTTGAGTTAGCTCCGTTGACAACCGATTGCGGCAGACTCGCAGTCGGAACAGGGAGTCACGGATTGCTGTTTGGTGAACTGTTTGTGAGTCAAGTTGAGACCAATGAGGAGGGCGTACTCACAGGCGTCTCAGGTTTTTTGTCAGCAGATCGTGTTAGCGAATCTGACGGATACCACGATAACCCAATGGAACGTATTCAGATCGGTGGACGCATCGGAATGCTCTCAGATTCATTGCAAGGTGACCTTCTAACCACTTTTTCGCAACGCACATTCGGGGCCCGTGGTTTTTATGGAACGACCCCGTCATATCCTGCTGAAGAAGAGGTGCGAAACCTGCTCATTGCCGGAACGTTGCAAACGCGTGGTGATGAACGCGCCCCCTCCCGTCTCACGGCTGCCTGGAATCGAACTGAAGACACCTACTGGCTGGATCGCTACAATCCTGACTTTTACGAAAACCAGCACACCACCGATCTGCTAGCACTCCATGGGAACACTCAACGACGATGCACGGAGAATTTGAGTCTCGACCTGCGCAGTGATTTTGATCTAGAAACTATTGAAAGTCGTTCTCTTGGCAATCATACCCGAAGTCACGCCTCGCTTGCCGCGTTGCCGAATCTCTCGGTCGGCTCATTCACTTTTACACTGGGCGGCTCACTCGACCTCTTTTCCACAGACTCACCCGCTTTGCTACCAGCCGCAGGGATCATCTGGGCTTTTGCAGATACCCAGGAGTTTTTCCTTTCTGCCACATACGCCACTCGGCAACCTTCCTACACAGAGCTTAACTACGAATCCCCGACATCGCTGGGCAATGCAGGGCTGGACCGTCAGGAAAATCGCACCTTGGAAGTCGGCTGGCGTGGTCAGGCAGAGCGTCTGCGTTGGCAAACCTGTTTCTTCCAAGAACAGGGACGTAATATTGTGGATTGGCTTATGATTGAGCCTAAAAGCCGCTGGACAGCACAAAATCTGGATACTCTCCGCACGTATGGCCTTGCTGCAGAAACTCAGTTTGCGGTTGAGGATCACACTGATCTGGGGATCGACGTGCTCATACTATCGAAAGATACGGATCTGGATTATTATGCGAGTCGCTATGCGATGGACTATCCTGAGATGTCGGCCACCCTTTATGCAGATCATCGATTTTCACGTGCGCTCGCAATGAATCTGTCTCAAACGCTGTTTCATCAAGCAGACAATCCGGTCAGAGAAGAGGATAACTGGTATCTGAACACCTGTGCGTCTGTGCGATGGAATCTTCCGAAGTTGCCCAGCACGACCCTCCATCTTGGCGTCGACAACCTGTTGGATGACAACTTCCAGATCTTTCCAGGACAGCCCAATGCAGGTCGGAGAATTTTTACATCTCTGGCTTATGCCTGGTAAAAATCACTGAACAAAGAAAGGCACGTCAAACCTCATTCCAACCAAGGCCACAATCAACAAAACTGTTGAAAGCGCAGCACGTGCCGACACCCGATAAAACAGAGGCAGACTCAGCGCGCTACAATAGGTCAACCCTGCGAGAACACAGACGGGCCAACCAATCGTGCGTCCAAACATGAGGGCCGTCGTTGCAACAGCCAGTGATCCCACACCCCACAAAGCCGCACACAGACTCAGCACCTGCCAACGAATCCGCTGCACACGTGTATTGACGATGAGATCGGCATCCGACAGAGGCAAGAGCAAGATCCCCCCAGCGCCCACAATAAGGAAATTTGTCAGCAGCGAGGCTGAGCGAAGTGCCTGCGAGAGTCGGCTCCAGTCAGGATCTGCCAGCAACACGGTTAACACAGAAAAGAGCCCACCCCACACAGGCAGTGTCGTTGCAAGAACACGCCGCCACATCGGCCACCAGATCTGCTCGCCGCAATAGGGACATGTGCGATAAAACCTGCCAGGCGCACGCGCACAAGCCACACACACACCGGGCATCAGATTGCTGGACACACCCGCCGGGCTGATACGGCGGTCATCTGTTTTTCCTGAATCACTCACGTTGGACTCAGCCCTCCGTGTGTTTAATCAGAAGACGAAGCTTTGCCCCGTTTTTTCGCAGTCGGTTTACGCGGCTTGGCCGCGACCTTGCGAGGTTTGGCTGTTTTGGGCGGCTGGCTAGGTTGCGCGGCATTTTCTTGGACTTTTTCACCAACAGCTTCCGACCCAATCAACTGTGGTGTGTGCAGAGACAACTCATCCTTCATTCGGAACTGAAGTCCCTTACCATCCTCACGCAGAGTTACCGCTACAACACCACGGGTCAACACACCTCGCAACAACTCTTCTGCCAGAGGGTCCTCAATAAAGCGCTCTACCGTACGTCGTAACGGGCGCGCCCCCAGTGCTGGATCAAAACCCTTGTTCACCAAAAATTCTGTTGCTGCATCCTCAAAATCCAGCGTGATTCCTTTGGCCTCAAGTCGTAGCCGTACATAGCCCAACTCCAGATTGAGAATTTGCAGCACATCCTCTTTGGCCAACTTCTTGAAAACAATCATGTCGTCGAAACGATTCAACAGCTCGGGTTTGAATACCTGTTTCGCAGCCTGCATCATGCGGTCACGTAACCGATCGTAGTCATCGGATGTGCCTCCGTTACGGAAGCCCAACCCCTGTCCCTGCTTTTCATAATCAAATCCGAGATTAGACGTCAAGATCACCACGGTATTACGAAAATCCACCTGTCGGCCAAGGCTATCGGTTAAACGTCCCTCTTCAAGAATCTGCAAGAGCATATGCATCACATCCGGATGCGCCTTTTCAACCTCATCAAACAACACCACGCAATACGGCCGACGACGGACCCGTTCGGTTAACTGGCCACCCTCCTCATGTCCGACATATCCGGGAGGCGAACCGATCAAACGCGACGTTGTAAACTTCTCCATATACTCGGACATGTCGATCTGGATTAGCGCCTTGTCATCACCGAACATTTTTTTCGCCAACACTTTAGCCAAAAGCGTTTTGCCCACACCCGTTGGGCCGAGGAAAATAAACGACCCAATCGGGCGTTTCGGATCTTTCAAGTCTGCCCTTGACCGCCGTAACGCACGTGCCACAGCTTGAATGGCGGGTGCCTGTCCGATCACCGCTTCTTGCAGTTCCTTCTCAATCCCCAACAAGCGGGACAACTCCGACTCACTCATGCGTTTAATCGGAATCCCCACAATGCTTGCCACGGTTTCGGTTATATCATCAGCCGACACATCAATGGTTTTTTCAGCATGTTCCGTTTTCCAATCAGCAACGAGTTTATCCAATTCCTGTTTGGCGTGACGTTCCTCATCACGTAGTGCAGCAGCTTCTTCAAAGTGTTGATCCCGAATGGCCAGATCCTTCTTGTGTCCCAACTCGTTGATACGTACCTCATGGTCGCGTACATCTGGTGGTCTCGCAGAAACACGCATACGCACACGCGCGCCGGTCTCGTCAATCGCATCAATCGCCTTGTCCGGCAACTGCCGTCCTGGTTGATACCGCGCGGTGAGCTTGGCCGCTGCTTCAAGGGCTGCCGCCGCATACAGCACATTATGATGCGCTTCATAACGAGGCGAAATGCCACGCAAAATTTCGATGGTTTCATCTACCGTGGGTTCATCTAGGCGAACCGTCTGAAAACGACGCTCCAATGCTGCGTCCTTCTCGATATAACGCCGATACTCATTAAGCGTGGTCGCGCCAATGCACTGCAGTTCCCCACGAGCCAACGCAGGCTTGATAATATTGGCGGCATCCATGGCTCCTTCCGCCCCGCCTGCCCCGACAATCGTGTGAAGTTCATCGAGAAACAATACAATGTTCCGTTCCCGACGAATCTCATCAACCACGGCTTTGATCCGCTCCTCAAACTGTCCACGATACTTGGTGCCTGCTACGAGCAGCGCCATATCCAGAGCAATCACCCGCTTGTTACGCATGCGTTCTGGAACATCCCCTACGGCAATCGCCTGTGCTAATCCTTCAACCACAGCGGTTTTGCCCACGCCCGCTTCCCCCAACAATGCTGCATTATTTTTGGAACGCCGACAAAGAATCTGAATCACACGTTCGAGTTCATTCCTGCGTCCAACCACTGGATCAAGTTCACCCTTCTTCGCAAGTTCAGTCAAATCACGCCCGAACGCATTGAGTGCCGGTGTTTTTTTACGCTCTTTGGGTGCCCCGACGGGCGGAAAAGGCGACGTCTCGCCAGATGGGATCCCAGCCTCTTCTTCGTCTCCTTCTGACTCCCCGGCTGGGTCAAAACTATCATCTGACTCGTCTAATCCTTCAAGACAACGTCTGATTCCATCCATCACATCTTCAAGGCGTACATTCAACGCCTGAAGCACCTGTGCGGCAACCCCTTCACCTTCACGTAACAGGGCTAACAACAGATGTTCTGTACCCGCCTGTGGTTGCTGCATGGCATGCGCTTCAGCCACGGCAAGTTGAAAAACTTTCTTGGTCCGTGGCGTGTGCGGCAGTTCCCCCTTAACCTTGGTTTCACCGCCAAAACCGACCATTCTCTCAACCGCGATGCGCACATCGTCCAACGATACATCCAGATCTTGCAGGACCTCAACCGCCACACCCTCACCCAGAGCGACCAAGCCCAACAACACATGCTCTGTACCAATATACGGGTGATTGAAACGGTCTGCCTCACGCGCAGCCAATTGCAATGCACGTTGTGCCCGTGCCGTAAAATTTCCGAATCCGTTCATCCGTTTTCAACCTTTCAATTTCACATTTGCTAACTTTGACCGCAGGAAATCGGCACGTCGTGCATCGCGTTCCTCACAGCCCAGTGGCTTCTCAAAACACTTTTGGAGATGTCCTGGCTGCACATCTTGAATCAGCTTGTCCACTCCCCGAACGTTCAACCGAGTCACGAGACCCAACGATGCACCGAGTCGTAAAGCCGAGAGAAACTCTACAGCTTCACCCGATGAAAGCAACCGCGCTTGCTGCAACAAACAAAGGGCGCGTGCAAGACAATCCATCAACACCAGCGGCATCTCCCGCACAAGGCGAATCCGTGCATTGCGCTCTTGATGAATCACCTCGCAGGCAATGCGTGTGACCCGCTGTACGATGGTTGCTTCATCCACCCCCAAGGTATCCATGTTGGAGATCTGATAAATCTGACCAGCCGCTTCAGAACCTTCTCCGCCAATACCTCGCACTAACAACCGGATGCGTTCCAGACCGCGCATCACAGCATCCATCTCACCAATCAAACGTAACCCCAGTAAATGCAACATCACACTGGCCCGCAGTCCGGTACCCACATTGCTTGGGCAGGCTGTCAAATATCCCAAACGCGGAGACCAAGCATAGGTCAACTGACTTTCCAAACGCGTATCGAGACGATCAGCAGAGTGCCACGCAGCCTGCATGTCAAACCCTTCAGCGAATCCCTGAATGCGAAGGTGATCCTCCTCATTGACCATCACACAAAACGGCACGTTCGGGTCATATGCAATTCCAGCGCCCATATCATGCTTGAGCAGATCCCGACTGATGATATGTGCTTCGCAAAACATATCAAGTTGCGTTGCATCAAAATCCGCCAAGGGGCGCAAAACCATGGTGCTTTCCGCATCCTGCAAAGCTTTTTTGACCTTTTCCAGCACACGCACGCGATCGTGCTCGGTTGCCCATTCGGGAAATCGCTCGTCCGCCAAATTCCGCGCCAACCGCACCCGACAGACCATGGCAATGTCCTCGGAGGAAACCGCACGGACACCTTTAAGCGCCACCGTTATATCCGAAGACAAGGGTCTCATGCCTGACCTCCCGCTTCAGAAGTCGCCGCATCATCCAACTGGCGCGGCGTATCGCGCAAAGAGATCGCCTCTTCATATCGTTGCTCTGTCACAGCGATGGCAAGGGCATCTAACAGTTCCTGTCGTCTTCCTGCACCGCGTGCCTGTTCCGGTCTCTTGCCAACATGCCGAACCGCACGATGCATCTCCAGCAGTGCTGAATCCAACTCTTTGGCAAAGGCCTCGTAACACGCCGGGCATCCTAAACGCGAACGTTTTCGATACTCACTACGCCTAATTCCGCAAACCGGACACGCGGGTTCCTGCAGTTTCTCGGACTGCCCCAAAATCTCAAACGCAGCATCCACAATCATTCCCAAGATCGGATGTTGCGATGCGCCTGACGGTTGCTCCACAGGATTTTGCTGACGCGTGCGTTGCACGGGTTCAGGTTGCGCAGCCTTCTGAGCACACGCGTGACAGACAAAAAGCTCCTGTGTCTCACCGTTTACTATCTTGCGAAATACGGTCTCAACCTCTGCCTGATGACACAACTCACATTTCATGGCACATTCCTGTAAAAAGGTATTATGTTATCAGAATATGTCTTATCGGGCAAACCGCAAGCAGTCCTATTAAACTAATGCAGGCAGAGCCCGCAACCCTCACCCCAGCCCTCTCCCAGAGGGCGAGGGAGATGGCAACTAGACCTTGAAATACTCTTCCCATCCCTTGCGTGGAGGTTCGCCGATCTTAAGCAGGGCGTCAGCTGCGGCATGGTTGGTGATTCGGCGGGTCTTGAAGTCGAATTCAATCTTGGCGTTGACGTGCGTCGCGATAACGCCAAGGTTCATGAACTGGCTGAGGGGCCCTGACACGGAGAAGCAGGAGCGACACACCTCCTCGCCTTTTACGCCCAACAGGAAATTCTTGTAGTGATTGGACGGGCTTTTCGGAAACTCGGGAAGTTTCTTCGTGACGGCATCGGCGGTCGGACCAATCGCTTTCAGCGTCGAACCGTGCGAACCGCCTTTGAAGACAAACCCATCGCCATAAATCTCCTTGCCGGGCGGCACTCCTTTGCCAAATCCTGAACCGCCACCAGAGGTTGGCGCATCGGTCTTGACTTTTGTGCTGTCAAATCCTTCGGGTAACTCAGGATAGTTTCCCTGCCCCTCATACCAATAGACATCACAGGCTGGCAAGCCTTCCTCGCGCGCTGGCACTTTAAACAGCAACGTGCACTGCATCGGGAAGACGAGCGGGTTCCAACCAACCATCTTGAGCGGCTCGACCGAAGTGGGTAGCCCCCACTTCAGGAACTGGTGTCCCGCATCAAGGATGTGAGCGCCCCAATCGCCAAGCGCACCATTACCGAACTCGTAGAAACAGCGCCAATCGCCATTCAGATATTGTGGCGTGTAGTCATGCTCCTCGACATGCGCCAGCCACGTGTCCCAATCCATAAATGCAGGCTTGTCTTTTTTTGCAATGGCAGCCGTTATTTTCGCAACATCTCCGCCCCACTTATGCCAGCGGCGAGCACCATTCATGTGGGCCACGAATTTGTTAACCCCCTTCATCATGCCAGCATCAGTATAACTCTTAAACTGGAAGTAATTGCCATCGGAATGGCCCTGATTTCCCATCTGAGTGGCAACCTTGTACTTCTTTTCTGCGGCCATCAGTAGATCAAGTTGGTGGAAGGAGTGTGCCAGCGGTTTTTCAACATAGATTCCCTTGCCACGGCGCATGGCCTCCATCGCAATGACGAAATGTGAGTGATCCGGTGTGCCGATAAGAACCGCATCGATCTCTTTGTCATGCTTATCGAACATTCTGCGAAAATCGGTATACTGCGGCGCTTTCGGGAATTTTTTCAGGATGCTACCCACGCGAGATTTGGAAGAGGTGTCCCCGATCTCCGTGTCGCAGAGCGCAACAATGTTGCACAGCCCTGTTGCATAGAGGGCGTCGATATCATACTTGCCCTGATTGCCAATACCGCAACACGCCAGATTGACCTTCTCATTGGGGCTAACAGCTCCGTAGGCGGAAGAACGAATGAAAGGAAAAGCAGTCAATGCGCCGACAGCCGCTGAGGCTTTCAGAAATGTACGGCGTGATGATGTATCATACATGGGGTTGTCCTTTTGCTTTTGTTGTTCTATTTTGCGTTCGTTTTCGATCATCCAGAGGGCTTCCCGATAACGGACTAAATCCAATCTTTCAAGGGTAACCTCGCTTCGCTCGGTAGCTTTCAGACAGGAAAGAGCGCGAA
>CAZSUM010000044.1:8184-13615 GCA_964610015.1 uncultured Lentisphaeraceae bacterium | reverse complement strand
ATTTCACCCGTTGCCATCTCAGGATTGATAGTTTCCGCGTCACGTTGCGTGACTTGTCCGACCACCGTGATGACGGTTTCCAGTTTGGCTTTTGAGAGCGCTTCAAAAAAATCGCGACTCGGGTGAACCACAACTTGTGTGATGCCATAGTGGTCACGCAAATCGATAAAGAGGATTCCGCCGTGGTCACGAACGCGAAATAACCAACCTGAAAGTTTGACGCTTGCGCCAGCATTTTTGGCACGAAGTTCGTTGCAAGTGTGAGTGCGATAAAGATGCATGACAAAATTCCCTCTGAAAAATTAAAACGGTATCAAAAAGAGCAACTTGATGCCATGCTGGATTTAAATTATGTTTTTAAGGGCAGTTTTAAGAGGAATAGATCATTTTTTAGGCAGCGATTGGCTATGCTTCATGGTTATTGACTGTCTTGTTGTCTACTTATAAGGAATGTGTTGATAAAACACTGCTTTTGGCTCACTTTCAACCACAAACGAAGTGCTCTATCTAATAGTGGAAGCGCCCCGCCTTTGTTCATTGACACTCCGTAAGATAATTCTGTACTATAAACGATATCTTTTTGTGATGAAAAGGGTAGGGGGGAGTCCCTGCTCTTTTTTGTTGGTGGAACCTTGAAAGCGGAAGGCGGGTATGGCAATGAACAATGAGTTGCTTTCGATTATTAGTTACTTGGAGCGAGATCGTGGTGTTAACCGTGAAATCATCATCCAAGCGATCGAATCCGCAATCCAGCAGGCGGCGCGTAAAAGTTTGGACGTTCCTCATGAGTTGCGTGTAGAGATTGATCGTAAGACGTTGACGATTAAAGCACACGACACGATGGTGGTTTCTGACGAAGATACGGGTGTTGGCTTTATTCCATTACGTCGCGCACGTCTCACTCGGCCAGATGTCAAAATAGGTGATATGGTTGAGGTCGAGGTTCCTCCTGCGCGTTTGGGGCGTATTGCCGCACAGACTGCCCGTCAGATGATTCTGCAGAAGATCCGCGAAGCGGAACGCAAGAATGTCTATGACGAATACAAGGATCGAATTGGCGATATTGTCAGTGGCACCATTCGACAGATTGCGCATCGTGACCTGATTATCGAGTTGGGTAAGACTGAGGCGATTTTACCTGCCAAAGAGCGTTTGCCTACCGAAGAGTACAATGTGGGTGACCGCATTCGTGCCTATGTTTATCGGGTGCAGGTCGGCGCGAATGGTCCTGCGGTGGTGCTGTCGCGAGCCTGTAACGATTTTGTCAAAACCCTGTTTCGCGTCGAGGTCGCGGAGATTGCCGACGGGATTGTCGAGATCATGGGTGTCGCGCGTGATGCGGGATACCGCTCTAAGATCGCAGTCAAGACGCTGGATGAGAAGGTTGATCCCGTGGGCGCGTGTGTGGGGTTACGAGGTGTGCGTGTTAGAAATATCGTACGCGAGTTGAACGGCGAAAAGATTGATATTGTGCGCTGGAGTGATGACATCAAGCAGTATGTGGCGCAGGCGCTAGCGCCCGCGCGTCTTGAGGGTGTAACCATTGATCCGAATGAGTTACGCACGGTGCATGTGATGGTTGCGCCAGATCAATTATCGCTTGCGATTGGTAAGCGTGGACAAAATGTGCGTTTAACCTCCAAACTGACCGGGTGGCGTGTCAATATCGTGAAGAGCGGAGAAGAGGTCAGTTTTGAAGCGCAGCGTGAGTCGGCGATTTCATCGCTGGCAGAGGTGTTGGGAATCAGTGATGAAACCGCAGCAACGTTGGTTGCGAACGGATTCTTGAATACAGATGGCATCATTGAGGCTGAGATCCCCTATTTGCAGGAGGTCACGGGTCTAGATGAAGAGATAGTACGAAAAATTTGGACTGCGGCACAGTCGGTTTGCGGAACGTCAGAAGCTGGGGAATAAGGGAATATCATGAGAGTTTGTGAATTGGCAAAAAGCGTGAAGGCCTCTAGTTTAGAGGTTCTGAAGCAGGCGGATGCGTTAGGAATTGAAGCCTATTCGCCCCTGTCCCAGCTTGATGAAAAAGATGTGGCCAAATTGCAGGACGTGTTTAATGGCCGCGATGCGGAGGCGATTGCAAAGGAACGCGCGGCAAGCGAAGAACAGCGACTTGCTAAGCACCAAGCTGTCATGTCACGTCGGGCGGCGCAAAACAAGGCTGACAAAGCCTTGCTTGAGGCGAATATGAGTCGTGCGCAGGAGATGGATGCCCATCTGAAAGGGCATGTGCCAGAGCAAGTGACCGCCACGCCTCAGCCTGCTACCGGTGTAGCGTCAGAGCCACAGGTGTCACAGTCGGGGCCAGCGCCAGTGGAAGCCGTTGCTACAGCAGAGATGGCTTCAGAGCCTGTGGCCCCTGCGACATCCGAAGGACCGGAGGGCTCTTCTAAAGCGCCAGAAGTCGACGCTGAGCGTGCTGAAGAGAAGGCTGTTGCATCACACCCAGCCAAGTCACCAGCAGCGTCCAATGCGCGGTTTGATATCAAAGAGGAGCTAGAGCCAGAAGAACGTCTAGCAGGCTCTTTCATGCACAAGATCGCCAAGGAGCCTGCACGCGAGAGTGTGAAACCCCCTCGCCAAGGGTTAAAGGATAAGGATCGTGATCGGGATGTAACCCATGTGCCCCAAAGACATACGCACGGTAAGCCCTCTGCTCAGCCGATGGACCCGAGGCAGCGTCATGTCAAGCAACCTGTGCGTCAGGAACCAACAATCGCACCGGATAAAATCATTTTGTTGCGTGGTGCCGTGGTTGTGAAGGACCTTGCCGAGAAGCTAGGATTACGTGCAAACCGTGTCATCGCTGATCTCATGCAGCTTAATATTCTGGCCTCTATTAATCAGCGTGTAGAGATTGATGTTGCTCAGAAAATTGCTGAAAAGTATGGGTTCAAGATTGATATTGAGCGTGCAAAACGTTCAACTGAACGCAAACCTATTTTGCGGAGTGAAGATGCGGATGATGATATTCCGGAGGATAAGCCGGAAGATCTGTTGCCGCGACCGCCGGTGATTACCTTCCTCGGTCATGTTGACCATGGTAAAACCTCGTTAATGGACCGTATCCGCAACACACGGGTGGCGACCGGTGAAGCCGGTGGCATCACGCAGCATATTGGTGCCTATACCGTTGAACTGAATGGGCGCAAGATTACTTTTCTTGATACCCCAGGGCATGCGGCGTTCTCTGCCATGCGTGCCCGTGGTGCCAGTCTGACGGATATTGCGGTGATTATTATCGCGGCGGATGATGGCATCATGCCTCAAACACGTGAGGCGATTAAACACGCGCAGCAGGCGGGTGTGCAGATTATGGTGGCGATCAACAAGTGCGATCTGCCAAGTGCCAAACCGGATCGTGTTCGACAGATGTTGCAGGGTGAAGGGTTGACGCCAGAAGAGTGGGGTGGCGATGTCATCTGTAGTGAAGTTTCAGCGGTAACCGGTACTGGGGTTGACCATCTGCTTGAGATGATTTTGCTACAAACAGATATGTTGGAACTGAGTGCGAACCAGACCCGTCGTGCGGATGGCTTTGTGGTTGAGGCGCAACTTGAGCAGGGGCTCGGGCCCACCGCAACGCTTTTGGTTACCGGTGGAACACTCAACGTCGGTGATACCATCCTGTGCGGCGAGCACTTTGGTAAGATTCGCGGGCTGATTGATGATCGCGGTCGGCGTGTCAAGTCTGCAACGCCTGCAACGGCGGTTAAATGTATGGGACTCTCTGGCGTGCCAGAGGCTGGTGCCCCGTTCCGCGTGATGCTGAACGAGAAGCGGGCGCGTGATTTGGCAGAACGTTACTCACGTGATCGTAAAGAGATTGAACTGGTTAGCTCTAAGGCGACTTCGCTGGATGCGTTGATGACCCAGATGAAGGAAAATCAGCGACGTGAATTGGCTTTGATTGTGAAGGCGGATACGCAGGGTTCTTCTGAAGCGATCTGTGAGGCGCTCAAGGATGTCAAGAGCGAGAAAGTGACGCTGAACATTATTCATGAGGCGATCGGCAATGTCTCATCTACAGACGTCAACAAGGCGGCTGCTGGTCAAGCGCTGATTGTCGGCTTTGGTGTCAACTGCGATGCCGGTGTTCAACAACTAGCCCGACATGAGGGCGTGCGTATCAACACCTTCCGGATCATCTATGAACTCATGGACTTTGTGAAGCAGCGTATGTTGGATCTGCTGTCGCCTGAGTACAAAGAGGTTGTCAAGGGACATGCTGAGATCAGGGCCATCTTTGATATTGGAAAAATGGGGCGTGTGGCCGGCTGTCAGATGCTGGATGGTCAGTTGCGTGTCGATGCGCGTTGCCGGATCTTCCGCAAGAAAGAGCAGCAGTGGGATGGACGCTTTGCTGCGCTTAAGCATTTCCAGAAGGATGTCACAGAAGTGACTGGGTCGCAGGAGTGCGGTGCTTTTCTGGAAGGCTATGAGGCGTTTCAAGAGGGTGACATTCTTGAGTGTTATGTTCTCGAAGAGTTGCCGCGGAGCTTGTAGGTTTAACGTGCTTCAACTTGCTATCTGTAGGGAAGGAAAATGCCATGCCCGTTGATCGTCTGGAACGCTTAAATGCGCTGATGCGTCGTGAGATCGGCGAGGCGCTCTACAAGGTGTTTGCCGGTGACCCTCTTGACTTGGGGGCTATCACGGTCACACAAGTGCGTATTGCTCGTAATCTACGCAATGCGACCGTTCAGGTCTCGATTTTCGGACATGAACACGAGCGAGGGACAATTCTGCGTAAGCTGGCTGATAAGGCCAAGGCGCTGCAATCGTTAATCAATCGCGATCTAACGATGAAATACACGCCCCGTTTACGTTTTGAATTGGATAACTCTGTGGCGAAAGGTGACCATATTCTCGATGTTTTGACCCATCTTGATGAACGTGAGACGGCGTCGGATACTCAATCAGACACTGAGGCATGACCGCCTCGTTGAGCGCGTGACAGAGGATTTTACCGATGGCGACATTTTCACCTTCCCCCATTTCGTCGACGGCTTTTGATGGTGTTCTGTTGGTTGATAAACCGGCAGGTCCGACCTCGCATGATCTGGTTCACCGAATTCGTAAAACATTTCGGATTGAGAAGGTCGGTCATGGGGGCACATTGGACCCCAATGCCACGGGGTTGCTTTTAATCCTGCTTGGCAAGGGGACCAAGTTTTCTGATCAGTTGATGGGAGGCGATAAAGCCTACACGGGGGAGATTCAACTCGGGTGTGTGACCTCAACGCAGGATATCGAAGGTGAGATTCTTGAGGAGCATCCGTGGGAGCAGGTGACACGTGAGCAGGTCGAGGTGCAGATGGTTGCGCGTGTTGGGGATCAGTTTCAAACGCCTCCCATGGTTTCGGCGATCAAGATGAACGGGGTGCCGCTTTACAAACTCGCTCGTAAAGGGCAGGAG
>CAZSUM010000044.1:0-8091 GCA_964610015.1 uncultured Lentisphaeraceae bacterium | reverse complement strand
CGTAAGCCTCGCTTTGTGCATGTGTTTAAGTTTGCCCTGACAGCATGGCAACCGCCGCTGGTTGGTTTTGAGGTTCATTGCACCAAAGGCACCTATGTGCGAACGCTCGCGCATGATGTGGGAGACTCTCTTGGCTGCGGGGCTTGTCTGGCATCACTGCGGCGAACGGTGTCGGGAGATTTTCGAGTTGCCGATGCGCTCTTGTTTGATGAGGTATTAAAAATGACACCCTCACAATTGGCTGAACGGGTGATTCCGCTTCATCAGTTAAGAGGACCTCGAACGTGAAGGTGCTTCGACAAGCCGCGCAGTTTCGCAAAATCCCTGGGCCGATTTTCTTAGCGGCTGGTTTTTTCGATGGTGTTCACAAAGGCCACCAGATGGTCTTAGCTAGTACCGTTGAACGAGCGCGTGAGGTTGGCGGACAGGCGTGGGTGTTGACCTTTGATCGTCATCCGTTGGCTGTTCTGGCTCCATCGCGATGTCCCCCGTTGCTCTGTACGCTGGAAGACCGACTGCACTTGTTGGAGCAAGCAGGAATTGATGGGGTTTTGCTCCTCACGTTCACGCGAAAGTTGGCCGTGCAGGAACCCGAAACCTTTATTCGCTGGCTTTGCGGACATCCCCGGACGCCGCACCTCGTAGAACCAAAAAGGTCCTCTGCTGCAGTCGCCAAACTGAGCGAAATCCGGTGTGGTGATAATTGGCGTTTTGGGAAACGGGCCTCAGGAACCCCTGAATTGCTGGCACGATTCGGACAACAGTATGGGTTTCGTGTGGTGATTGTTCCCTATGCCAGTTATCAAGGCTTAGAAATATCCAGTACGCGAATCCGTTATGCGGTTCGCGAAGGACGCCTGACTGATGCGGCTGAAATGTTGGGCAAACCTTTTTCTATTCGCGATGTGGTTGTTCGTGGACGAGGGGTCGGTCAGACGCTTTGTGTGGCCACGGCGAATATTCATCCCCGTTCGGATGTCTTACCCCCCCATGGTGTTTATGCGGTTCACGTGTCAGTTGGTGGGCGCTTGTTTAAGGGCGTGGCCAATCTGGGAATTCACCCCACCTTTGGCGAGGAGGCTTCTCCAGATCGACCTGTGCTTGAAACGCATCTGCTAGGGTTTAAAGGGGATCTTTACGGTCAGACGATTGAAGTAAGCTTTCTCTGCTGGTTACGAGAAGAAGCTGTTTTTACCTCGTCTGAGGCGCTGATGCGTCAGATTACAGAAGATATCCGTCAAGCGGAACAAGTCTTCAATAAGTAGGCGCATGAGCTGAACCTGCCGGGATCCTCTGCGGCTCGTTATGCTTGTTTTTTGATTGAGCCTGCGTAACACGCCTGTTTCCCGAGTGCTTCCTCGATTCGCAAGAGGCGATTGTATTTGGCTATTCGTTCAGAACGAGAGAGCGATCCTGTCTTGATCTGACCACAGCTCGTGGCCACCGCAAGATCCGCAATGAAGGTATCTTCGGTTTCTCCTGACCGATGCGACACCACCGCTGTGTAGCCTGCACTATGCGCAAGTTTGATTGCTTCTAGCGTTTCAGTCAGTGTTCCGATCTGATTTAATTTGATTAAAACCGAGTTGGCTGCTTTTTTATCAATTCCTTGCTGAATAAAGGAGACGTTGGTGACGAACAGATCATCGCCAACCAGTTGGCAGGAAGTCCCCAACTTTTCGGTCAGCCGAATCCATCCAGGCCAATCATTTTCTGCCATGCCATCCTCAATTGAGTCGATCGGATATTTTTTTGTGAGGGTTTCGAGATAGGCGAGTTGAGCGTCAGCATCGCGAATAATGGCCGGATTTTGGGCACCCCGTGCCACGGTTTCAAAGCGGCTGTAATCGTAAGATCCGTTCACAAAAAACTCCGAAGCAGCACAGTCAAGAGCCAACGAGATGTGACCACCCTCCGTGGCACGACCGGGCTTATACCCAGCAGCCTCGATTGCTTGAATGAGCGATTCGAGGACATCCTCCGCACTTGAGAACGTGGGGGCAAAGCCCCCCTCGTCACCCACAGCGGTCGACAGTCCGCGTTTCTTTAGAATGGCACGTAGCGCATGGAAAACCTCCGATCCGGCACGCAGGGCTTCGTGAAAAGAAGGTAGCCCGTGCGGTCGAATCATAAACTCCTGAAAAGCGATAGGGGCATCTGAGTGAGAACCGCCATTGACGATATTCATCATGGGTACAGGCAACAGGTTGGCCGATGACGTTGATAAGTTCTTGTAGAGAGGCTGTTGGGCTTCTTTTGCTGCAGCACGTGCGACCGCGAGAGAGACTGCCAGAATCGCGTTGGCACCGAGTTTGGATTTTGTGGGAGTCCCATCCAATTCAATTAAGCGTTGATCGAGTGCGGACTGCTCTTTGCAATCCATGCCGATCACAGCCGGTGCGATGATCTGGCGGATATTATTGACGGCCTGGAGAACACCTTTACCTCCAAAACGGGTTGGGTCGTTGTCACGCAATTCTAACGCTTCGTGTTCGCCAGTAGAAGCACCCGAAGGGACGGACGCTCTGGCTGAAACACCACCAGCGAGTGAGACCTCAGCCTCAACGGTGGGATGTCCACGTGAATCCAGAATTTCGCGAGCCAAAACGGTCTTGAGTTGTGTCGTCATTTTTTAATCCTTTAGTTTGAGTTCTTCTGAGTCTGGTCTTATCCTTAGTCTTCAACTAAGGTTGCTTAGTGCATCGCGGAATCGTACAGCCATCATCTCCTCCATGGTGTAAAACCCTTTAGGACACTCCATAAGCCACTCGGCACCGGTCAACGCGCCACGCCCAAAGGCGCATCGATTAATACTTTCGTGACGAATTCGGATTGTCTGATTGGGCAGTCCGAAGAGAACCTCATGTTTGCCGATAATGCCGCCTGCACGGATGGATTTGACTTGAGTTTTGGGATCGACCTTTAGTTTCTTTGCGATGCGTAACGCAGTGCCGGAGACATTCTCCTTTTGGTGGAAGTGTTCTTCTATAATGGTGACATCAGCCTGAGGAATGACATTACGTACGACCATTGCCGTGAGCAACAGTAAATTGACGCCAATGGATATATTCGGCGAGTAGAGTACGGCGGTTCGGCGTGACAGTTTTTTTAGTTCGGCAAGGTCATCACGATTGTAGGTGGAAATAGCTGAGAGAATGCGGGTGCCAACTTTGGCCGATGATTTGTAGAGATGTACGGTTTCAGAGACAGAGAAGTCGACAATCACATCCACTGGATTTTTTATAAAAAAAGTACTGTCTAGGTTGTCTAGCCAATGGATACGCCCTTCATCAAAATCTAACCCGTGGAGACGACTAACAAACTCCCCCATATGGCGGTTACTCTTGCGCACCACCCAAGCAAGTTTGCAGTTGGGCGAATCAATCATCTCGGTTGCTACGGTAGCCCCTGTACGGCCAAAACCTAAAAGTCCGATAGTAATTGGTGTTTTCTGTTTAATCATTACCCCTTTAAATAACAGATTCATCTCTTTCCGTCAAAGTAAATCGCTTTTGCTGTTGGCTATATTTTGTACGTCTGAGCAAGGGATTAGTTGCGTCAGGAGTGCGTTTTGCGTATACTGGCATTACTTTTACGAAAGCGGACTGAGAGTAGGGCAAAGAGCGTATGAGATATTTAATTATTCATTTGAGTGTGGTCGCAAGTTTACTTATTTATTTTGTACCAACAGGATTCGCTCAGGATGTAGCCACGACACCTCAAGCTGAGATGAAAGAGGTGAATGATTGGATGGCGAAACGAGCCTTGGCCATGGGCGAAGCCTACAAGATTCAAGTCGAGTTAACGCAAGCGTGGGGAAATCCGAAGTATACGTCTGAAGAGATTGAGGCCCAGCGCAAAAAGTATCGTCAACTTGAGAATGAACTCATGACGACGCAACTTGCTTTGAAACGCGAGGTCAAAGCTTTGGCTGCGTACCTAGAGCGTGAAAAGAAGTTAGAAGAGATCAATGACCAAGTGAAGGCCTTGACTCGTAAAATTGAAGCCAGAATTGGGAGTGAGTAAGCGTGTGCGCAATCAGCGATTTTACCAGCCCTGATGGGGTATCTGGGAGGTGATATGAGTAAGCTCAAAAAGTCCGTAGAAACCGTAAAAGCCAAACGTCCGAGGATTTTGGTTGTCACACCGGAAATTACCTATTTGCCATCTGGCATGGGGAATATGGCCTGCAAATTGAATGCCAAAGCGGGTGGGTTGGCAGATGTTTCGGCATCGTTGGTGGCGGCGCTGTTTGATCTGGGAGCAGATGTCCATGTGGCTTTGCCGCACTATCGCCGGATGTTTCATATTGATGTGGGGCAGTTGATCAGTGATGAGCTGCGGGTGTACAAGAGTCGTTTGCCGGATTCTCGCATCCATCTGGCTGAAGATCGCTGCTTTTACTATCGCGATACGGTTTATAGTAACTCCCAAAATGAGAATCCGAAGTTGGCGTTGGCGTTCACACGAGAGGTGTTGAACAATATCATTCCAACGGTGCAGCCCGACTTGATTCATTGTAACGACTGGATGACTGGGTTGATTCCTGCAGCCGCTCGTCGCATGGGTATTCCCTGTCTGTTCACCGTGCACAATATTCACACGCACCATTTGTGCTTAGCACAGATAGAGGATGCGGGGATTGATGCGGCAGAGTTCTGGGCTAATCTGTACTACACGCGTGTTCCCTATAATTATGAGGAGTCGCGAAATAACAACCTGATTGACATGCAGGCAAGTGGTGTTTTTGCTTCGCATTACATCAATACCGTGAGCCCCACCTTCCTCAAAGAGATTGTCAACGGGTGGCATGATTTTATTCCGAGTGCCCTGCGTGAGGAGATCCGTAACAAGGATCGCTCCGGGTGTGCGACTGGAATTTTGAATGCGCCTGACATTTCAGACAATCCCGAAACGGACCCACAGCTTGAAGTTTGTTACAATGCTCAGACGCATCAAGAGGCGAAACGCGCCAATAAATTGGCTTTTCAGCACAAGGTTGGCCTTGAGGAAAATCCCGATGCGCCGCTCTTTTTCTGGCCATCGCGATTAGACCCAGCGCAGAAGGGGCCGCAACTTCTGGCAGAGATTCTCTATCGCTTTATGTCGCGACATTGGCGTGAACGGGTGCAGGTGGCACTGGTCGCAAACGGTGTATTCCAACAGCCGTTTCACGATATTCTTCGCTTCCATGAGTTGTACGGACGACTGGCGGTCTGTGATTTTAATCAGGGACTGTCGCAACTTGGGTATGCTGCTTCTGACTTTACACTGGTGCCATCGCTTTTTGAGCCGTGTGGCTTACCTCAGATGGTCGGACAGATCTACGGGTCTTTACCGGTTGTGCACGATACGGGTGGATTGCATGACACGGTTGAACATCTCGATTGGAAAGCAGAACGCGGGAATGGATTTGTATTCAAGATTTACGACAGTCGGGGACTCGAGTGGGCCATGGAACAGGCGATGTCCTTTTATAAGCATCCGCAGGAGGATCGCAAACATCAGGTTACGCGTGTGATGCAAGAGGGCAAAGCGCGTTTTAACCATGAGAGTTGCGCGCGGTCGTATATTGATATCTACGAGAAGATGTTGAATCGGCCACTGGTAAAATCATTCGAATGAGGATATCCTGCCTCACCTAAAGGAGAGTCGAATATGTCCTTGCCAAAGCTCCGTCAGCATCTCATGGATGACCCGTATCTCATGCCTTATGCAGAGATCATTCATCGTCGAGCTAAGTTGGTAACTCAACGAGAGGAGTCCTTATCGCAAGGGCCCGGATCGCTGGCCGAATTCTCATGTGCACATGAGTATTATGGCTTGCATCGGTTGGTGGATGGATGGGTATTCCGTGAATGGGCACCGAATGCAACGTCGATCTGGCTGGTGGGCGATTTTTCGGCTTGGCAGGTGCAGGATGCTTATCGGTTGCAACGGATCAACGGGCGTGATGTTTGGGAGCTACGGCTTCCTTTAGACGCGTTGTCGCATGGACAATATTACCGATTGGAGATGGTTTGGAATGGTGGTAGAGGGGATCGCATTCCGGCTTACGCACGCCGTGTTGTCCAGAATCCCGATACGTTGATGTTTGCAGCACAGGTGTGGGACCCAGCCCCTTATGTGTGGCAACAAGCGCAATTCATTGTTCCCAAACGCGTGCCGCTCATTTATGAAACCCATATTGGCATGGCACAACAGGAGGAATCTGTTGGGACCTTTACCCAGTTTCGAGAGAAGGTGTTGCCGCGTATTGTCAAGGCAGGGTACAACACGCTCCAAATCATGGCGTTGATGGAACATCCCTATTACGGTTCTTTCGGCTATCAAGTGTCGAGTTTCTTTGCCTGCTCTTCGCGATTTGGGACACCGGAGGAGCTCAAGGCATTAGTGGATGCTGCACATGCCGCAGGACTTGCCGTGATCATGGATCTTGTCCATTCGCACGCGGTTAAGAACGAGCGGGAGGGACTCTCTCTCTTTGATGGCACGTCTTATCAATACTTTCACAGCGGATTGCGCGGTTGGCATGAGGCTTGGGACTCACGCTGTTTTGATTACGGTAAAATAGACGTGCTCCATTTTCTGCTCTCAAATTGTCGCTATTGGCTGGATGAATTTCGCTTTGATGGTTTCCGGTTTGATGGCATTACAAGTATGTTGTATTTGCACCATGGACTAGGGGTGGATTTTGTTGATTACGCGCAATACTTCGATGCTACGGTTGATGAGGATGCTTGGGTCTACTGTTGTCTGGCAAATCAGGTGATTCATCAGTTACGGCCGGATGCATTGACCATTGCTGAGGATGTCAGCGGTATGCCGGGGATTGCCTCGCCTTCTGAGGATGAAGGGGCTGGCTTTGATTTCCGTATGGCGATGGGGGTTCCTGAGTGCTGGTTTCGTTTGGTGCGGGATGTTAGGGATGAGAATTGGAGCATTGGCTACCTTTGGCATGAACTGACTAATCGACGCATAGATGAGCAGACTGTTAATTATGTCGAGAGTCACGACCAGGCCTTGGTCGGAGGGAAGACGCTCTTTTTTCAATTGGTGGATGCAGCGGTTTATGATGCGATGTCGCGGGCCTCTCATAATTTGAAAGCGGATCGTGGCGTGTCCTTGCATAAACTGGCTCGTCTAACCACTTTGGCAACCGCTGGCAATGGGTATCTGAATTTCATGGGGAATGAGTTCGGTCATCCCGAGTGGATCGATTTTCCACGCGAGGGCAATGGCTTTTCTTATCGATATGCCAGAAGGCAGTGGGCCTTACGCGATAATCCCGATTTGCTTTACTGGTGTTTGGGTGAGTTTGACGAGGCGATTATCAGCATGGTCAAGCGTTACAACGCGTTAGAAGACAGTGCGCCACGTCGACTTTTTGTGTCAGACCACGACAAGATTCTGGTATTTGAACGGGGCGCGCTGACGTTTATCTTTAATTTTCACAGCAGTCAGTCGGTGAACGATTATCCGGTGGTTGTGCCGCCGGGGACGTATCACTGGGTCTTGGATTCGGATGAAGAACGCTTTGGGGGACAAGCACGTATTGAGTCTGGACAGACCTTTACGCTACAACCCGAAGCACGTCAGCAAGAGCTTTGTCAGACGATTCGCATCTACTTACCCTGCCGAACAGCCATGGTGCTTGAACGCAGGATCTAAGTGTGATGCAGACGCGCTCGTGCGTGGCTACTCCTTACGCACATCCACGCGGGTTACGCCCTTTCGGCTATAGGGAGGGGGGCTTACTACGGCTTTCCCATCATCTGGGGGTGGCGTATGACTGGATGATCCGCCAAAGAAAGAGAAGCCCGCGAAGGGGTTCTGTCGCGCAGGGCCCTCTTCGGCTAAGACCATGCGGTATTCGCGTTCTGCGGACTGATAGATAAAGTAAGCAATGACCAGCCGAATGAGCATAAATCCTTCAAACTGGCTTGCCAGCAACGAGTAGAGCACCGAGAGCCCCATGAAAATGGCGATAAAGCGCCCGATGCGCGAAGCGATCCAAGTGGCGCGTAGGCGTGTCATAAAGAACTGTTGAAGCAAGGCTCGCAACATACGTCCGCCATCCATGGGAAAGGC
>CAZSUM010000043.1:1679-13881 GCA_964610015.1 uncultured Lentisphaeraceae bacterium | reverse complement strand
ACACGCGGGACACACATCTGGGACTGGCTTCCAGCCGCCGCAAATGTGACAGCGCAAGCAGGTATCAGCCTGATGATAGGTGTATGAGACACTACAGTCGTCGCACGTAGCGGTATACCCGCATGTGGGACAAACCAGTGAACTTGCAAAGCCACGTCGGTTCATAAAGAGAATCGCTTGTTCACCCCGTTCCAAGCGCACCTTGAGCGCTTCCAGCAAACTCTCTGAAAAAATCTGAACGTGTCCACAGCGTGCCTTTTCTATGCGCATATCCACCACCTGCACACGCGGCATGGGACGATCTGCCACCCGCTTGGATAATTGCGTCAGGTGGTACTTACCCTTTGAAACATTGAGCCACGTTTCCAAAGCTGGTGTAGCACTGCCCAAAACCACAGGACAGCCCTCAAAGTACCCGCGCATCACAGCGACATCACGCGCATTGTAACGTGGCGCTTCATCCTGTTTGTACGAAGGTTCGTGTTCTTCGTCCACCACGATCAACCCAAGATTCTTAACTGGTGCGAAGACCGCTGAGCGAGGTCCCACGACCACCACAGCCTCGCCTGTACGAATACGATGCCACTCGTCAAATCGCTCACCATCACTGAGTGCGCTATGCAAAACGGCGATGCGTCCACCAAAGCGCGAGGCAAACCGTTGTACGGTTTGGGGCGTCAACGCAATTTCCGGAACCATCACAATCGCACCCTGTCCCAAGTCCAGCGCCTGCGCAATGGCTTGCAGATAAACTTCGGTCTTGCCAGACCCTGTTACCCCAAATAACAAAATCGGCTTGGTCACTACATTTTTTTTAGGAAGGGAAGAGCTGTCTGGCGGAACTGACTCATCAGACGTCTTCAGTAGCGTGAGAATCTTCGCCAGTGCTGCTGCCTGTTCATCCATCAGTGGCAATGGCCGCGAAGGTAGAATCTTCCGGTTGGCCAGCGGATCACGCCGCATCTGGCGCGGCTCAATCACGGCGGCTCCTTTTTCTGCCAAGACTTTAAGGGTTTGTGCAGTACAGGAAAATTCGCGAGTCAACGCATGCAACCAACCTCCCGCCACACGCTTTAAATTGTCCAGAAGTTCGGTCTGTCGTTTCGTGAGTGTAAACGTGCCGTCGCACGGAGTCACATAGAGCAACTCCTTGGCTTTCATACAACGGTTACGCACAGCAGCAGGCAAAGCACAACGTAGCGTCAACTCAAAGGGCGCACAATAATAAGCGGCCATCCAACGCGCGAGTGCAATCAGCGGTGGGGAGAGAAAGGGTACGTCATCCTCAATGGCGAGAAGCGAGCGCAGCCGCCGGGTGCGGATCCCGTCCGACACGTTTGACCCGTCGGACATGTCGGACGAGTCCGCCTGGCTGAAGAGGTCGGCAGGACCGAGTTCAGGCGCGGCCTCCTCCGCCACTTCGACCACATAGGCGGTCATGGTTCGCTTGCCGAAAGGCACACGCACACGCTGCCCCACACAAAGCCGCTCACTCAGCGCCTCTGACACGCGGTAGTCAAAGAGCCGATCAGCAGCAATCTCTGTGGCCACACGCGCGATCATCTTAACCTTTCCTTTTCCTCAAAAAAAAGGGGAGCGGCACGCCGCTCCCTCTTTTGCAAACAAGCTCGTCGTTGCCCAATCAACCCCCAGGCGTCACAGCTGCTTTCGGGGTCAGATACTTCATCTGCTGCGATTCCGTCTGCAAGGTGGTATCGAACTGCTGATTGTTGTAAATCACACGCATTTCCCGATACTTGCTACGACCTTTCATAATCGCGCCGCCTTTACGAACCATCACAAACCCCTTTGTCGAGAACGGTTTAGGATCACTCGTTGAAAAATCAACCTTGGTAGACGCTTTGGAGTCGTCATACTTGGCAGCCAAGGTGCCGGCATCCACATTACGCGTAATCAAAATCGGGATGACATCCTCCATCTCATCACGCAGATTGCAAATAATGGTCCACATATTATACTCTTCGGACAGGTTACGCTTGCCGCAGGAGGGAATCCCCGCACCCGCTAACTTGGAGTAATCAAAGCCTTCAGCCACAGGACTCCAATCCGTCGTGCCCGCATTATCCTCGTCGTACAAATACGCAAAATACTTGGTACTGTCAGTAGAAGCCGCCTGGCGATCCGTATCATCCTGCGAGAGTGTCCCCGTGGACGTGCTCATCTCATCCGGCCAGATGCTTCCCAATCCAAGCGGTTCACGCTCCATATTGGCAGACGTAATTGCAACAAAGATATCCTTGCCGCGCGTACCAACTGCCGCCATGTTAGCTTGCATCACAGCATTGCCAATCGCTGGGAAAAGCGCAGCCGAGAGAATGCCGAGAATACCGATCACCACCAGCAACTCGACAAGGGTAAAGCCTTGTTTTTGATTCATCGTCATAATGCATCTCCTTGGTGCAGCCCCATGCATGGACTGCCTTTACTCATTTGTAGTTTTGTATTTTGCCACCAGTTGGAGATAAGGTCAAGTGCCAGACTGGGAAAGTTTACGGCTCGTTCTTTGAGGTGGACCCTCATGAAGGTCTTTTCTTGTTCGTTGACATCACTTCAGGTATCGAGCGAAATACTGCCGCGGGTAGCCTTTTTCTGACTATGTTTGTGTTTGTCATCCAACATCCGCGCCTTTTGTCGACGGGACCGCCGACGCTTCTGGCGGCGGATCTTTTCCGTTGCCTGTTGCCGGGCAGCCCGTGCATCGTGGCGCTTTTCAAGAATCTTTTCAGCCAACTCGCGGCGTGCCACCCAACGATTCTGCTCACGGGACCGACTACTCCCGCACTTGACCGTCAGCCCGCTGGGCTCATGTTGCAACCGCACGGCTGAGGCAGTTTTGTTCACCTTCTGCCCCCCAGGGCCTGAGCCCAGCACAAAGGTCTCTACCAGGTCTTCCTCGTAGACACTGGCAAGTGCCATTCGCGCCTGAATTTTCTCGATGGTTGAGGGAGTCATCATATCTGTTTGAACGTTTTCAGTCGTAACCGTCAACACGGAACTTTTCAGGAATGAACTTACCCCGCCTTTAGAGCCTTGTCAACTCGCTGTTTTCCGCTAAACTGGAAACCCATTGAAAGGAGCTTTCTTATGCGTGTACTGGTTCCCTTTGCCAATGGGCTCGAAGAGCTTGAGGCTGTCACCATTATCGATGTCCTCCGTCGCGGAGGTCTTGAGGTTACTTCTGTTGCTTTAGGTACGGAGTTGCAGATACACGGTTCGCGCGGCATTACCCTGCTGGCGGACGCTACTTGGGATTCCCTTGACCCCACTGATTTTGACGCGATCGTGTTGCCGGGCGGCGGCAAAGGAACTGAAACACTCTGTGCTGATGAGCGTGTCATCCAGGCTGTTCAAACGTTTGCGCAAGAGTCCAAAATCGTCGCGGCCCTTTGTGCCGCACCGACTGTGCTTGCCCTTGCGGGTGTGCTAGATGACCGCAAAGCTACCTGCTATCCCTCCTGCGCGCCTCAATTGGGACGGGCCTATGATGATGCGCCCGTGATTGCCGATGGCCATATCATCACCAGCCAAGGCCCGGGAACCGCCATGCTCTTTTCGCTGGTCTTGATTCAACACCTTGTCGGAGAAGAAACCGCCCATCAAGTTGCCAAGAGCTTAATAACTAGCTTTTGATTTCTAAACCGTGTGCAGCGCATCAAATCCGGCGCGGTGTGCGGATACCCAACAAGTCAAGCCCACCGGATAGAACCTGCGCCACCATGGCACACAGGCGGATACGGCTGTCACGCACAGCGTCTTCGGCCTTCAACACTGGCGAACGCTGATAAAAACTACTGTAGAGTTGCGCCAGACTGAACAAATAGTCTGCCAGGACATTGGGTTTACACGTTTCCGCCGCACGAACCACCGCTGCCGGATACTGCATCAACTGTAAAACCAGTTCACGTTCCACAGGCGTGTCAAGTTGTAACGTGTTGGCATACGGGTCCACACCCGGCACTTGTACCGCATATTTGTCTAGCAGACTACACACACGCGCATGGGCATATTGCAGATAAGGACCCGAGTTACCCTCCAACGCTAAGGCCTTCTCCCAAGTGAAGACAATCAACGTCTGTGGGTCATGACTCAAATCCGCATATTTGATCGCTCCAATGCCAATCGCAGCAGCGAGGTCACGTTGCTCGGCTTCGCTCATCCCGTTGTCCGATGCTTGAATAATTTCAAGCGCACGCCGCTCGGCCTCATCCAATAAGGCTTCTAGCTTGATCACATTGCCCTGACGTGTGGAGAAGGTTCCTTCCGGCAGACGCATCAGCCCAAACCAGACATGCTCCAACTGCGTGGTAATCCCTAGTTTACGACTGACCGCAAAAAACTGTCGGAAATGCAACTGTTGCCGCTCATCGGTTACATAGACAATCCGATCTGGGTTGAATTCTGCCACTCGACTGCGCACCGTAGCGATATCTGTTGCGGCATAGTTAAACCCGCCGTCACTCTTGCGCACAATGCAAACCGGCATGCCCTCTTGTTCAAGCGGAACAACCCATGCACCTTCGCTCTCACAAGCTAAGCCCTTTTCCTGTAACAGCGCAATGGTTTCCGGAAGCATGTCATTATAAAAGCTCTCGCCGCGTGTTAACTCAAACGCAACATCCAATCGCTTGTAGATCCGATTAAATTCCGACTGGCTAATCGCAATGAAACGCTCCCAAATTGCACGGTTCTCTGCATTTCCCTTTTGCAGTTTGACCAATTCAGCTTTGCAAGCATCCAACCAAGTCGGATCTTCTTTTGACTGGTTATAGCTCTGCACATAAACCCGCTCAAGCGCTTCAACCGTCAACGCGTCACGCTCGGCATCACTCAAGAACGTGCGATACCCTTGAATCAGCAAACCGAATTGCGTTCCCCAATCACCTAAATGGTTGTCCGCAACCACACGATACCCGAGCGACCGGAAGATCCGATCCAACGCATTGCCGATCACGGTAGAGCGAATATGGCCGATATGCATGGGCTTGGCTACATTGGGACTCGAGTAGTCCAGCACCACACACTTACCCTGCCCGATGTTGGGAATACCGAAACGCGGCGCAGCCGACAAGACGCCGACCTGCTCTGCCAGCCAGCCAGCATGAACCGTTAGATTGATGAACCCCGGACCCGCCACCGTGACAGCCGTCAACATGGGGGGCAACGGCACAGCCTGAATCACTCGCTCAGCAATAGCACGCGGTGCCTGACGCAATGTCTTGGCCAGCGGCATGGCATCGTTACATTGAAAATCGCCGAACCGCTTATCTGTCGCAGCCTGCACCCGGATGGTCGACCAATCCTGATTCAACTCGCCAAAAGCCGACTGGAATGCGGTCTGCAACCACGCCGCCAACGCATCCTCACACTTGTTCAACGTTTCGTTCATCACAATACCTTTGTCATCTCTGATCACTCTGCAAAAACGTGAGAGCATACCGCGCACCGCAGAAGGCGTCACGTTAAAAAGGGATGCAACCGCACAGAATCCAGAAGTCAGAATTCAGGAGTCAGGAGTTGTATGCCAAAGAGTTATGTCCGATTTCCGAACGCTTTTCAAGTCTCTGCTTCTAGGGACACCACATGTGGAGGCACTGTCTTGCGTAAGTCGTTGGGAATCAATTCTCAATTCTGACTACTGAATTCTGACTTCTTGGTGCGATGCAACGAAGTAAAATCGCGCCCCCGTTAACAGGATGAATGAAGAAATGTGGCGATCGCTTGTGCAGCACGTCTCGAGGCCCCACCTTCTCCCAATCGCGCGTTGGTCTCATCCAAATCATTGAGCATCTGGTCGCGGCACACCGGGTCAGTGAGATAGCGCTCCAAGCGCTCCGCCAAATGTTGCGGCGTAAAAGCCTGTTGCAACAGTTCAGGCATCACTTCCCGATCTGCAATAATATTGGCCAATCCCAGATATTTAATTCCCTTGATCACCCACCGGGCAAACCAATACGTAATCGTGCTGGCGGCATACACCAACACCGTGGGACAACGCATCAAACTGGCTTCCAGCGTTGCCGTACCAGACGCCACAGCCGCAACATGCGCCTGCATCAACACCTGACGCGCCTCTCCATCCACAAAGACCAGATTACCGGGGAGCACAGGCGCGGCAGCCGTCACCTCCTCGGCCAAACGACGCATCTGAGGTGTGGGAACGGGAATCAAAAAAGAACAGTCATTAGCCAAACGCTTTTCCAGTAGGACCGCCGCAGCCAACAGACGGGGTAGAATCCGCGTAATCTCCCCCGAGCGGCTCCCCGGCAGTAGCGCGATATGATGCGTCCCTTTCCAAGGCAATGCCAGGGTCGGCGCAGCACGTGTTTCCGCTGCATAGTCTACCAGCGGATGCCCCGTAAAACACGCTTGCAACGCTGTCTCGCGAAAGATCTCCGGCTCAAAGGGAAAAATACAAAGTAACAAATCAAGGACCTGCGCAATTTTTGGGATACGTTTTTGATGCCACGCCCATACTTGAGGACAAATGTAATGTATGGTTTTGAAACCACGCGCATGAGCAAACGCCGCTAACCGCAGATTCATACCCGGATAATCCACCGTCAATACCAGATCAGGTTTCCAAGTGAGCATTTCGCGCTTCAGACACCGGGCCATTCTCAGCAAAAAAAAGAGATGACAGAGCACCGGCGTAATGCCCATCACTGCGGTTTGATCGGTATGATAGAGAAGCTCCGCACCTTCCGCACGCATGGCATCGCCACCAAAGCCACGAAACTGGATTGGCTGCGGTAGCCTTTCGCGCAACGCATGCATCAAGGCCGCCGCGTGCATATCGCCACTCACCTCACCAGCACAAATTAGAATACGGAGCGGTTTCTCGTGCATAGGTTCTGCTTCTTTTTGCGTGGTCATGGCCGCACCGGCGCAGACGGCAGACCGCTATCGATACCCACCAAGGCAATACCTAAACGATTTGCTGTGGCAATGACTTGATCTTTTTCCAGCATCACTAACCGACGCGCCTGAAAAGCAAGCGCCGTCACCCCGGCACGTCGCAAAATCGGCAATGTTTGTCGTCCGATCACGGGGATATCAAAGCGCATATCATGATCCTCTTTGGCAACTTTGACCACAACTGCACCGCGTCCCCCGAGTTTTCCGCCCCGTCGAATCGCTGCATTGGTGCCTTCAAACGCCTCGACCGCCAAAATCATGCCGTCCTTGACCACCACCGTCTGTCCAATATCAAATCCGCCAATGCCACAGGCCACCCGATGCCCAACGACAATATCGTTTGCTTCCCGTGCGTCAGGCGCGCGTTGCGTCAGGACCCCCATATCCGGAATATACGCCTCCATATAACACGAAGCGGGTAACATGCGAATGCCCAGTCGCGTCATTTCAGCAGAAACCTTACCAAATAGCGTGTGCGCATTCTTGACTGGCATTTCAGATAGCCACCTACGCGCGAGATCGTCAAACCGCGTGCGGAAAAGTGCTGATGGAGGAATGCCACCCACCATCATGCTGTGTGTGAAACCCTGCTGCGCCACCCACTCAAAAAAACGACGAGCCTGCCCCACACCAAACCAAACCGTCTCATCGCCCAGCGCCGCTGTCGCGCGTGCGGCCGCTCCGCGCAATGCCAGCACCGACACATGCCGCACCCCTGCTTTTCGCGCACCCGCTATGAGACATGCGGGATACGTACCACTGCCTGCGACAACTAACAATTTTTCTTCTTGTTTGCCTACCTCTGCCATGCGTTCGAGTATAGCCCATGCTCAGTGCTTCCGGCAATTCGGAATTGAGTGTACTTGGGGTTGTTTGCTAAAGTACTGTTATTCATCGTGATAGAGATCAACCGGAGAGTGTTATGCGTGAACAAAAGTTGTTAGCTGTCGATCTGGGTGCCTCAGGAGGCAAGTGCTTTATTGGATTTTTCGCTGAAGGCTCCTTTCGCATGGAAGAAATCCACCGTTTTTCACATGAGGGAGTCTCGTTTTTCCTGCCTGAATGTACCGGTGACGTTACCGAGCGTACCTATTGGGACGATATTTCTATCTACCAGAACATCGTCAAGGGTCTTCAGTCCGCTGGTCGCGCCTATGGCCCCACCCTCGATGGTATCGGCATCGACACGTGGGGTGCGGATGGTCACTTCATCAATGGTGATGGAGACGTGCTGGGTAAAGTCTACTGTTACCGCGATCATCGCCTCGACACCATGTGCGATGAGGTCAAGGCACGCATCGATGCCGCCCGCGTGTACGCCATCACTGGCAATCATTTTCAGCCTTTCAACCAATCCAATCAGCTCCTCTGGATGGCTACCCGACACCCTGAACTGCTCAAAAGGGCCCGTGTTTACCTCCCCATCCCCTCCCTCTTCTATTACTATCTCGGCGGATGCAAGGTCGTGGATACCACCTTTGCCTCGGTCACCCAAACCATGGACGCCAAACGCGGAAAATGGAGCCGCGAAATTCTCAAAGCCTTAGGAATCCCGGCCAAACTCATGCCTGAAATCGTCAAGCCCGGCACGCCGATTGGTCACCTCCAGCCTAAATTAGCCGCAGCCTGCGGGTTGAATGAGACCCCGCTGATCGCTGTCGGATCACACGATACCGCCAGCGCCTTTGCAGCCGCGCCGGTCAAAAAACCCCAGACCGCTCTGATCATCAGCTCCGGCACTTGGTCGCTGGTCGGCAAACTGATCCGCAAGCCTATCACCACACCCGAAGCCATGGCCTGCGGTCTCAGCAACGAAGGCGGCATCGGCAATACCCGCTTCCTCCGCAACTGCATGGGCACCTGGATTATCCAAGAACTGTTGCGCGTCTGGGAAATCGCAGATGGCCAGCGCATGAGTTGGAACGAGGTCGATACCCTCACGCCTGCTGCACCCCCCTTCACGGCTTTGATTAATCCAGATGATGCGCGTTTCTATAACCCTAAAAACATGGAACAGGCGATTCGCAGTTTCCTCGCGGAAACCAACCAGCCTAATCCGGCAAACCGCGGTACGCTTCTCCGCTGTGTTTACGAAAGCCTTGCGCTGAAATACCGTGAGGTCAATGAAACCATTAACCGCCTAACTGAAACCACAACCGAGGTGGTACACATTGTGGGCGGTGGTAGCAACAATACTCTGCTCAATCAATTTACCGCCGATTCTGTCGGCGTCCCTGTGCTGGCTGGACCCAAAGAAGCCACTGCTGTTGGCAACCTGATGGTGCAAGCAATCGGTGCTGGCATCCTCCCAAATCTCAAAGCTGCCATGCCGCTCATCAAGAGCGCCTTCCCCATCACGACCTTCAAACCTCAAAACTGCGCAGCTTGGGATGTTGCCTATCGCCGCTTTGTGACCCTTCTCAAATAAGATGGGAAAGATAAAAGACCGAGCGAGTGCGTCCCAACTGAGCTGTCTCGCACTACCGCTCCCCCAGCACGTTTACTTGGGTGCGTCAAAGACGCCTTTTTATAGACTTTCCGCCTCTGGTTTTGTATTTCCACTCTGCGCGTGAATAAAGGTCGCGAGCTGATCGGCCAACTCCTGCCAACCGCGCTCAAGCGGAATCACATGCCCCACCTGCGCGAGATCATGAATCTCTTTCGGCCCCGGACAGCGCGTCAACCAGCGCAATGCCGCAGGGGTATCCACCACCGCATCCACCATGGCGGTCACAGCAAATAGAGGCTGCTTCAACCGGGTGGCCTGCCGCCGATTCGACCGCACCAACGCAAAGAGTCCGCGATACACTCCAAAAGGTATAAAGCGATCACGCGCATATCTGAATGACGGATCATCCACAGCCACCGCCTCAACGGAAAACGGCGACTCAAACGTCGGGGAAAGCGCAAAAATCAACTGTGCCAATCGAAACCACGTCGCTGGATGCAACAGCGGTGCACGTGCTCGCGAAACATCAATCAACGGAGCAAAGACCGCCACACCATCCACGATATCCTGCTGACGTATCGCTACATCCAACGCCAGCGCACCCCCCATCGAGTGTCCCACGACCCAGACCTGATCATGGTGCTCACGCAACCGAATCACTTCATCCGCTACCTGCGTGCGCCAACTTACCAGTGACTGCTTCCGAGCCTGCCGCAGGGACTCTGCACACCCAGAGAGGCGCATCACGCGACAAGTAAACGCTCCTTTTCCCGCCAATCGCGACGCAAACCGCCACCACACCCGAGGCGTATCTGCAAACCCATGAATAAACAGTACGGCCACGGTCCCTTCACCAATCTGATACCCTGCCGCATCCAACAACAGCCCATCCGGTCCCCGCTGAATATGCCGCTCCCACAACACACGGCGCGTATAGACCCAAACCGCATGCACGAGATTCACGGTTAACCAAAGGCCTACCAAAATACCGACACTGTAAAGAATTTGTTTCATCGCTACCCCACTTTTTTAGCGTACTTGCCAAGTGTATCAAAATCTAACTCTTTCTTACAATCTTTCAGCACGCCCATCCAATGGCTTTCCTTCGTCCTAACCCTACCTTTTTTGTTTTACGCCCTTGCCCAGAGGGGCTTTTGTCACGCCCACCCCGCTTAACGTGATCCCTCTAATTGTGAGTTCTTATTGAGCGAAAAATTATCATAACAGCAGTGTACGTACTTTGACCGATATGCTTTAATAATTATGTTATTGCGGTCATAAAGCTATGGGGAGGCTAAAACAGATGCGCTATTGTGAGGGAATTGTTTTATTAATCTTAGCAACAACGGTATACGCTGTTGAATTGTCTTTGCCGTTCCCCCCGAAGCAAGTCGATGCGCTCCGAGACCAATATGGCACAGAGACCGCCAAGGCCTATCGTTTGCTCTATCGTGAGATGACTCAACAACCGGAAACACATACCGGTATTGCTGACAAAACCGAGCGTCTCAAGCAAACCTTCAACCGTCAGGCCGCCATCCTACCAAACGATCGTGACCCGCTGGATGTGGTCCTAAGACGCACACGCGCATTGTTTGAGGATCTTTCCGCTCAGGTTGACCTGTCGGCTCAGGGTGAGCGTCTAGCCGTGCTGGAAGCTGAAGCAAAAAACGTCCCGCCCGTTCAAGCCGAGACGCGGTATCGTTACTTTCATGAGACGCTTGCCTTGCGCAAAACCATCGCCTTTGCCAACCCGTTGCTGAAATCAATCACCCGAATTCTGTTTATCACACGCGAAGCGTTGCCGCCCGATGAGTTCACGTGGGGCGTCCACATGTGTGATCAATATTTTGGGTTTCACGCAACCTCCCACGAAACAACGCAAGGCAACGGCCTCTATGTTCTAGAGGACCCTTGGTCTGAGAATCCTCGTGCCCGCAACCTGCTGGAAAACACCGTGGTTGAAGCAGGCGCACGCAAGGGGCAGCGACTGGGTAACGGGGGGTATCTCTCTCCGGATGTGTCATTCGATGGCCAACAAATTCTTTTTGCATACACCGACGGTAAGCCGGAAATACGTGTCTGGAATGAACACACCACCTTCCACATTTTCCGCTGCGATGCCGATGGGCGTGGGCTGGTGCAACTGACCGATGGTCGTGTGAACGACTTTGACCCGTGCTGGCTACCCAACGGACGTATTGCTTTCATTTCCGAACGACGCGGCGGGTATGGGCGGTGTCATGCTCGCAAGGTTCCCACCTTTACACTACACAGCATGTTTGAGGATGGCTCTGACATCGTGGCCTTGAGTGTACACGAAACCAACGAATGGCAACCGAGTGTAGATAATAACGGGATGATTGTTTACACCCGTTGGGATTATGTCGACCGCGGGTTCAATCAGGCTCACCATGCTTGGATCACCTATCCAGACGGACGTGATCCCCGCGAAATAAATGGCAACACACACACCTCTGAACGTACCGCACCGCACATGGAAATGGATATCCGTGCGATTCCGGGATCTTCAAAATATGTGGCGCTCGCCTGTGGTCACCATACAGAAGCACGAGGCTCACTGATTCTGATTGACCGGAGTGTTGCCGACGACGGTGCCATGTCACAAATTCGACGTCTCACGCCAGACCAACTCCTACCCGAAGCAGAGTATTACAGTTGGAACAACAAGACCAAGGGTTCAGGTGCCTACGCGTCACCTTGGCCACTCAGCGAAACCTATTACCTGTGTGTGTATGATGGGGATGCTAATGCACAATATGGAACCGTTGATAGTGCAAAACGTCGGTATGCAAT
>CAZSUM010000043.1:0-1669 GCA_964610015.1 uncultured Lentisphaeraceae bacterium | reverse complement strand
TGCGTTCGGCAATAAGATCCCGATCTATACGCACCCGCTAATCTCCTGTCTTAGCCCGATGCCGCTTGACCCTCGTACCCAACCTCCCGTGCTGACACACAGTACGCTGGTTGGACGCCCACGTCTCGAAAACGGTCAAAAACCAGCCCCGATTCCGGCTGCTGAACGACCGACCACAGCAAAGATCGGATTGGTTGACGTTTATCAGTCCCGCCGGCCTTTCCCTGAGGGTACGCGAATCAGCGCGTTGCGGATCTGGCAGATTCTACCCAAAGTCAGCCCGAATGTCGGCGATCCGCGTCTAGGTGTATGCGACCAAAACTGCGCCCGTCAATTTCTGGGGACTGTCCCGGTTGAGGAAGATGGCAGCGCCTATTTTGAAGTGCCCGCTTCGGTGCCGATTCTCTTTCACGCGGTTGATGACAAGGGTCGTGCCATCCAAGGTATGCGCAGTGCCACCTATACAGCGCCAGGGGAGACCCTGATGTGCAATGGCTGCCACGAAGAGCGCACTGGCATGGCAACAGCACCCCGTAACACTTCCTCGGCGACACCCCTTGCCCTGCGCCGTGAACCGTCGCGACTCGTTCCCGGCCCAGAGGGCTCCAACCCCTATAACTACCCGCGCCTCGTGCAGCCGGTGCTTGACGCCAACTGTGTTTCTTGCCACGGGGAAAAGCGTAAAGCCGGGATGCCAGATTTAAGACGCGGGGACTATCAGAAAGATCGCTATCACTTTTATACCTCTTTCTACAGCCTCGTGCCGAATGTGCACTATTACAGCCATGCGTACCGTGGCGATTGGGCCAGCCTCCGCGTTCAGCGTGATCCCTTTGTGGAGCCTTACACCGAGCCAGGAACGTTCGGGACTTATTCCTCCCGGCTCTATACGATGTTGGCCAAGGGCCATAACGGAGTGAAGTTGACAGATCAAGAGATGCAAAGGCTGGTTCTTTTTATGGAATCCAATGCCTCTTACTTCGGGCATGATCATGATATTGCAGCGCAGGCAGAGGGACAGGTTGTTCCCCCCATACTGCAGTAACCGATGTGCGAAAACGGAGCGTGCAAAACAGGGGTGCACCTGTATCCCCCACCAAGCCGCTGATGATCCGAATTTTACGGCAACCCTCGCATTGACAACACAAGGGCGTTACCCCTAAACTTTTAATCTTTAGAGGAGGCCTCATGACACCCCAAAAACCCGCTGATCCTAAGCGTCGTGCACAACTTCAGATGGAATTGCGCCGCGATATCGCCACCCGCCAGGAGGGGTACCGTGAAAAAGCGCTTCGCCTCTTACCACACGTCTGTGCGAGTTGCGGACGCTCCTTTGATGGCCGCCGCCTGAAAGAGCTGACGGTTCACCATAAAGATCACAACCACAACAATAATCCACCCGATGGCAGCAACTGGGAATTGCTCTGCATCTACTGCCACGACCACGAACACGAGAAAACATTGCTCGGCGGATACTACGAAGGTGCTAAAGCGCAAAAAGAAACCCTCAAGCCCTCAATCTTTGATCCGTTTGCAGCGCTCGACACCCTGTTGCCTTCTCAGCCCGACACCCCTCCATCCGAAACGGATGAGATTAATCAGGAAACGCACTAACGGTGTGCAGGACGATGGCTCAGCAGGGATCTTCTCGTGTGTCACTCTAATTATG
>CAZSUM010000042.1:9606-14078 GCA_964610015.1 uncultured Lentisphaeraceae bacterium | reverse complement strand
GGGTTTGCCATCTCGTGACAAAACCTTGGAGCATTATTGTCAATTACTTGCGAACATGGCTGAACTCGGGATTGACTTACTCTGTTATAACTTTATGGTTGGCACCGGATGGCACCGCACGGGCGAGCGGGCGGGACGAGGAGGGGCGCGGGCAACCTATTTCCGTTTAGCGGAAAACAACTCGATTATGCCGGGACCCTTGTTGACAGCAGAGCAGGTTTGGGATAATTATGCGTATTTCATCAGTGCGGTGATGCCCGAGGCGCAACGGCTGGGTGTTCGTATGGGGTTGCATCCGGATGATCCGCCGCTCGCAAAGCTAGGGGGCATGGCTAGAATCTTTGGATCTGTTGCGGCGTACGATCGTGCGTATGCACTGAGGCCGTGTCGTGAAAACGCGATCACCTTTTGTCAGGCTAACTTCAAACTGATGGGCGTGGACCTCGATGCAACGGCCCGACACTTCGGACAACGTATCGCGCTTGTACATGTGCGGGATGTGCGTGGAACGGCAATCGACTTTGAAGAGCTTTTTCATGATGAGGGCGATACGGATCAGGTTGCTTTGTTCAAAACATATCGAGAGCTTGGGCTTGAGGTGCCATTTCGTTGCGATCATGTGCCTGCAATGGCGGGTGAAGGCGAAGGTGTGGAATCAGGGTATGTGCCGGGTTATGGAACACTCGGAAGGCTTTTTGCCAATGGCTATCTCAAGGGGCTGCTCGCACAAAGGTAGAGCAATGTCAGATATGCAAGAAAGCAAAACAATTTAATTACTGGGGTTGTTAATGAGGTTAAGGCTCGAAAGGATGAAGGTGATGCGCTCTGAAAAATTAAGAGGGATGGAAAAAAGACAGTGGCTGATGGGGATTTGGGTATTGCTGTCGGTCTATACGGGTATTGCTGAAACAAGAAACAGTCAGGTTCGGACGACTAGCGAAACACTTTATAATGGAATCACATTGCCGAGCGATCCGCGTAAACGAACAGACATGAAGGCGTATGGTGCAAAACCTCTGCCAGTACCGTATCTTGAGAATTTGCCCAAGGTGATTCCCGTTGATCTGGGACGCCAGCTTTTTGTGGATGACTTTCTTATTGAGGCGACCACGTTGCGACGAACCTGGCACAAAGCTGTGAAACGGGATGGCAATCCTGTGATGAAACCCGAGACCGATCTGGAGCGCGGTGTTCAAAGCGGTTGCCCCCCGATGGCCGCGCCCTTCAGTGGCGGGGTTTGGTTTGATGCACAGGATGGGCTTTTTAAAGCTTGGTACTGTGCGGGTTGGTTTGACGGGGTTGCCTATGCCTATAGCCTCGATGGGCTTCACTGGCTTCGTCCTGAGCTCAAGGCTGAGCCGGGTACAAATCTCGTGATTCCCCGCAAAGGGAAGCGCGATTCAACTGCGGTTGTGATGGATCCCGATGCTGCCCCTGACGGACAGCGCTTTAAGATGTTGGTTTGGAGCCGACCGCAAGGGGGTGAGCTCTTTGTTTCTCGTGATGGCAAGAGTTGGAGTGCACCTGTGCCTTGGGGAAAAACTGGTGATCGCTCGACAATCTTCTACAATCCGTTTCGTAAGGTCTGGGTTTACAGCATCCGTGCCGGATGGCACGCGCGCAGTCGTGAGTATAGTGAATCGACTGATTTTCTTGGTGGTGCTGGACTTGAGAATCGGGTCTGTTGGTTGCGAGCAGATGAGTTGGATTTGCCCGCTAAACATTGGTTCTATGCGTTTCCAGACCGACAAGCGGAAAAAAGAGTATGACGCCATCACTTTACAATTTTGACGCAGTGGCCTATGAATCACTCATGTTAGGGGCGTTTACAATTATGCAGGGACCCGAGAACAATTTCTGTGAGAAGGAAGGGGTTCCCAAAATGACAGAGATTCATCTCGGGTTTAGTCGTGATGGCTATCATTGGTCACGTCCAGAAGATCGTACGCCCTTTATTCCCGGAAGTCGCACGGAGGGTGCCTGGGACCGTGCCTATCTGCACTCAAACGCGGCGCTGTGTCTGGTGATGGGTGATGAGCTCTGGTTCTATTATACAGGGTTTGCGGGTGGTTCGTGGGCGGGTCATGAAGAAGGAGACATGTACGCCAACGCATCGATGGGCATTGCAACACTACGACGCGATGGATTCGCTTCGATGGATGCAGACTTAACGGGAGGTCAACTAACGACCCGTTTACTTGAATGGACCTCTAAAGCCTGTTTGTTTGTTAACGTCAATGCCCGTGAGGGTGCATTGCAGGTTGAGGTGCTCGACGCTGAGGGAGCTCCGATCAAAGGGTTTAGCGCAGCGGAATGTGTGCCAATAACAACCGATGCGACCCGGTGCAGAGTGACCTGGAAATCAGAAAAAACATTGGAATCATTGAACGGACTGCCCGTGCGGTTTCGGTTTAATCTGAAAAATGGAAGGTTGTATGCGTTCTGGGTGGCGGATGAAAAGGGTGCTAGTGGTGGATATCTGGCAGGCGGTGGGCCGGGGTATGCGTCTCTGCGGGATGATGGTGCACCCGTGCCGGTAAAGAATGGGTCGTATGGTCAGTAAAGTGGGCGTTCGCTTTCCTGTTGCAGGGGCGTCTCAAAAACACCAGATTTTTGTTGTGCCGCAGGCTGTAACGCGTAAGATGAAAGGTGTTTAAAGGAACGAATGACTATTGTAATTATTGGTGCGGGTCATGCTGGACGCGAATTAGCAACACGCCTTTGTAGTGAGCGGCACAACGTGGTGATGGTTGATGTCTCCATGGAGGCTCTGGAGCAATGTGAAACCTCCTTGGATGTGTTAACTGTCTGCGGGTCTGGTTCTGATCCGGATGTGTTGGAGAGTGCCGGGGTAGATCGGGCAGACTTAGTTGTAGCGGTGACGGATCGGGATGAGATCAATATTCTTGCCTGTCTGCTGGCTCATTCGGCGGGCGTACCCCGTAAGATTGCGCGTGTGGGCAAGATCCGCTATGACCGATATCCTGAAAAGTATAATCTGACGAAGATGGGTATTGATCTGGTGATCAACCAGAAACAGGCGTGTGCCAAAGAAATCTGTAATGCCTTGCTCCTTCCTGCGGCGATTGAGTCCTTCGAGCTTTTTGAGGGGCATGCATTGGTCGCTGGGTTGCCTGTTGGCGGTGAGAGTCCGATTGTTGGATATACACCCGCCACGTTGCCGGATCAGAATCTGTTGAGTAAGTTGCGAATCATTGCGGTTCGCAGACGCGCAAAACTAATTATTCCTCGTGGCGACACCTTATTCGAAGCTGATGATATTCTTTATCTTGTTGGCACACGTCAGCATGTGCTCAGCTTCTCGCTTTGGATCAATCCGCGACAGACCCCTTTTGAAAAAATTATTGTGGCAGGTGGGGGCGATATCGGTTTAGCGACAGCGATGACACTTGAAAAAGCGGGCATTGAAGTCGTGCTGTTGGAGCAGGATGATGCGCGCGCGCTCTACTGTTCGAGTGAACTCTCGGATTCTCTGGTTTTGCGTGCGGATGCGCTCTCTGGGTCGGCGCTGGATGAAACCGGGATTGTTCCTAGAACGGCCTTTGTTGCCGTGACAGGGGATGACGAAAACAATGTGATGAACTGTCTGATGGCGCGCAAGCGGGGTGCGGATTTTGTGATTACCCAAATTGCTCGGACAGAATATATCCCTGTGATGGAGACGCTGGGACTCGTGGATCGTATTGTCAGCCCATATGAGTCGATCACCAGTGGAATTCTGCATTATCTGCGGAGCCGGAATGTTCGTGCTGCGGCCTTGTTACATGATTTACCAGGGGAGCTCTTGGATGTTGAGCTTGCGGGAACCAGTCGATATGTGGGACATATGGTTAGTGAGATCCGATTCCCACAGGGTGCGATTATTGCTGTGGTGCGACGTAACAATGATGTGATTCCTGCAACTGGAAATCTAAAATTAGCGATAGGAGATCGATTGCTTGTATTCGCTGTATCTGAAGTGATCAAAAAAATTCAAGCGATGTTTTTGAAATAAACAGATTATGAACAAACGGGCTGTTTTCCATCTGGTTTCTTATATGACGCTCGTGATCGGCTTGGCGATCACCTCTTGTGCGGTGCTCTCACACTTCTTTAAGGACAGCCACCACGTGCAGTGGGCCTTCTCTCTGGCAGGGAGTATTACGGTGGCGATCTCGTTAGTGGTTGGGATCTGGACGCGAGGAGATGTTAATCTTGGACGGCGCGATGGGTTTGGGGTGGTGACGATCGGGTGGCTTTCGGCTGCTTTTTTCGGATCGTTGCCATATCTCTTTTCCGGCGTTATTCCTCATCCCGTCTCCGCGTTATTTGAGACAGTCTCTGGGTTTACCACGACCGGATCATCGGTGTTGGATCATTTGGAGCAGTTGCCCCGTGGGATTTTGTTCTGGCGGGCATTGACACACTGGTTTGGAGGCATGGGCGTCTTGGTCTTGTGCGTTGCGATCCTG
>CAZSUM010000042.1:0-9596 GCA_964610015.1 uncultured Lentisphaeraceae bacterium | reverse complement strand
AATCTATCGTGCAGAGATGCCCGGACCGTTTAAAGATCGCTTAACGCCCCACATTGCGACAACGGCAAAATTGCTGTGGGCCGTCTATCTACTTTTAACCCTTGCTGAGACCCTGCTGCTCAAATGGGTTGGTGGTATGGGGTGGTTTGATGCGTTATGCCATAGTTTTGCCACTGTTGCGACTGGCGGTTTTTCAACGCAGACGGCGAGTGTTGCGGCCTACAACAGTGCCGCTGTGGATGTGATCATTCTCATTTTTATGTTTCTTGCAGGCATCAATTTCTCCTTGCACCATTATGCGATTACTGGGCGACCGGGCAAATATTTCACTGATCCAGAGTGTCGCGCCTATGCCCTCTTTCTTTCGGGATGCTGCCTATTCATGACGCTTAACATCTGGTTGACGGGGCATGGGGAGTTCTTACGGTGTTTGCGGGATGCCTTTTTCTCCGGCACTTCCGTGTTAACTACCACAGGCTTTTGTACCGCTGATTTTGATCAATGGCCAAACGCATCACGGTTTCTTTTGGTGATCATGATGTTTGTCGGTGCGTGTGCCGGTTCGACGGGTGGCGGAATTAAAGTGGTGCGTGTGATGATCGTATTAAAGAAGGTCATCCGTGAAACAAAACTCTTTATGCGTCCGTCTGCGGCAATCCAACTAAAGATAGGACAAAAACCGGTAGATCAAGACTTGGTGCTGCATATTTCAGCCTTTGTTATGATTTTTATGATCGTTTTTGGTGTTGGGACCTTTTTGATGACCTTCTATACGCCGAATCTTGAAACTGCGTCTACTGCGGTGATTGCGTCGTTGGGTAATATTGGACCCGGTCTGAACGCGGTGGGTCCTGTCTGTAACTATGCGCATATTCCAGTTATAGGACAGGGCATCTTGATTGTCTGCATGTTGCTCGGACGCTTGGAACTCTACACCGTATTGGTGCTTCTCTTTCCCAGTTGTTGGCGTCGGTAAAAGGAACAGAGGGGTGTGACATGATCCTAGGCATTGCGGAAATTATTTTAGGCGGCATGGCTTTTGAGTGGCTGGCGCGTAAACTCAAGGCCCCTGGACTTCTGGGCCTTTTGCTGTTGGGTCTCTTGGCTGGGCCTTTTGCTTTTAATCTGATTGATCCCGGTATTTATGCAGTGGCAACGGACTTGCGCCTCGTGGCATTGGTCGTCATTTTGTTTCGTGCGGGATTTGAAATGAATCGCCAACAATTGGCGCGTGTGGGGGTCCGGGCAGCTCTGATGGCTTTTATTCCGTGTTTATGTGAGACCGCAGTTGTGACGTGTGTGGCATCGTGGCTGTTACCATTGACACTTCCTGAGAGTGCTATTCTGGGAGCGGTGTTAGCGGCTGTTTCACCCGCTGTGATTGTTCCGTACATGATCCGCTTCAAACAAGAAGGGCGTGGTACAGACAAAGGAATTCCCACACTCGTGTTGGCGGGTGCATCTTGTGATGATGCTGTTGCGATTGTCCTCTGCGGTGCCTTTACGGCTGCCTATATTGGTCAACCAACAGGCATTGCGACACAAATCGCCTCCATTCCCGTTTCCGTGGTCACCGGGGTGGGTATCGGGTTGGTGCTGGGATACGTGGTTCATCGGTTTTTTAAAACCATCAATCCACGCGCGACCAAGCGGTTGTTACTTTTGTTGGCACTGGCGATCTTGTTGACGCAAGTGCAACCAGCCATTGAAGCGTTTGTCCCTTATTCGGCATTGATGTCGATTATGGCTATTGGCATCATGATCTATGAACTTGAGGAACAGGCTGCTTGGGAGATGTCTGTCAAACTGGCGAAACTTTGGATATTTGCACAACTGCTCTTGTTTGTGTTGGTGGGAGCACAAGTTGATATTACGCTGGTCAGATCAGTTGGATGGGGGGGAGCGGGGGTTATTTTTGCCGGGTTGCTTGGACGATCCTGCGGTGTGTTGCTCTGTCTCGTGCGCTCGGAGCTGACCTTCCGAGAAAGAGTGTTTGTTGTCTTTGCCTATGTTCCCAAAGCCACGGTACAGGCGGCGATTGGGGCAGCACCCATGGCGGCGATGGTTGCCGCAGGTGTGAGTGCCACCCCTGGAAAGGTCATTCTGGCAGTTGCGGTTTTGAGTATTCTCCTCACCGCGCCGCTGGGCGCCGCGCTGATTCATCTTGGCGGGCGCCATTTGTTGACACTCTCAAGATCATCACGACGTCATTGCTCTGAATCGCCCACGCCCCAGTTCTCAATCACATAATCGAGATCCTTGTCGCCGCGACCACTTAAATTGACCAGAATAGACCCATGTCCCATCTCACGTGCTTTACGCAGTGCAAAGGCGACCGCATGGGAACTTTCAATAGCGGGAATAATCCCCTCACTCCGACATAATTTAAAGACGGCATTGATCATCCGAGCAGGTTTCATACTGTACGCGGCCCATGTCTTTGAGATTGCAGTGTTCCGGTCCTACGCCGGGATAGTCTAGTCCGCTGGCGCAAGAGTAGACCGGAGCAGGTGAGCCATCCTCATTCTGTAAGAGATAGCAACGGAATCCGTGAATAATTCCCTCGTGTCCGTAAGTCATGCTGGCGGCATGTTCACCTAATTTTGTGCCACGTCCCAAGGGTTCCACGCCATAGATGGCTGTTGGATCGTTGAGAAATGCGGAGAAGATGCCGATGGCATTAGATCCGCCACCCACACAGGCGCAGAGCACGTCCGGCAGATTTCCTGTCATTTCGAGAAATTGTTCGCGTGCTTCAATGCCGACAACTTTCTGGAAATCACGGACCATCATCGGGAAGGGATGTGGCCCCACGACTGAGCCAATGCAGTAAATCGAATTTTCATAGTCAGCCAGATAAGCTTGGAAGGCTGAGTCCACGGCCTCTTTTAAAGTCTTGAGACCATGCGAGACAGGCACCACTTTAGCTCCCAGCAACTTCATGCGACTGACATTTGGCGCTTGTTTGACAATATCCACTTCGCCCATGTGAATCTCACAAGCCAAGCCGAAGTAAGCCGCTGCCGTGGCAATGGCCACGCCATGCTGTCCAGCACCGGTTTCGGCAATGAGCTTTTTCTTACCCATGAACCGCGCCAGCAATCCCTCTCCCATACAGTGGTTGATTTTATGTGCACCAGTATGGTTCAAATCTTCACGTTTCAGGTAGATATGCGCGCCGCCGTTGAGCTGGGAGAGTTTGCGGGCATGAAACACCGGCGTGGGGCGTCCCTGGAAGTGTGTACGGATATTGCGTAACTCCGTGATAAAGGCAGCGTCATTCGAGATTCGCTGGTAGGCCGTAATGATTTCAGCAAAGGGCTTTTCCAATTCAGGAGGAAGGAACTTACCGCCATAGCGCCCAAAAAAACCGTCAGAATCAGGCTCTGAAAAAATGTGTGATGCTGTGTCACTCATGACTACCCTCCCCATTATGCGTTTGGATAAAGCGTTGTTTCTGTTAAAAGAAACAAAGTATGCCTGATAGATGCGTGTTCGGCAAGTGAAAAGTTAAGTTAGCGGGCGCTTCGGTGAACGGTTACGGGAGTAGCGGGGGCCGCGCTTAAGGTTGCGCGGGCACGAGGTGAATGGCATGACCCCCATTTGCCGCCATGTCAGCTAGAAGGGTGTCGGCCGCAGTGACGATCCGTGTCGAGCAGGTGACTTTTGTACGGTCACTGCCATCGGGTGCTCCGTCGCTGTAGATGTGCGCCGTGTAGGAAGTGCCAGGGGTGAGGAAAGAGAGCGTAATCGGCAAGGTACGCCGTTCGACCGCGTTGATGGATCCAACAAACCAAGTCTTGTTACTACGGCGTGCGAGTGTGGCATACACCCCAATTTTAGCATTGATCACGCGGGTATCATCCCAGACCGTTGGAATTTGTCGCCAAAAGTCGAGTTCAGGGTCGTTTTTGAAGCTCTGTGGGGAATCATACCAGAAGAGAAATTGCCATGGGCTGAAGGTAACGGCTGCGAGGGCGAGTTGGTGAGCTCTGGTGTTTTTGACCCGTCCATTATACCAGCAAGGGGTATAGTCTCCGGGGCCACACAAATAGCGGGTAAAAGGCAAGGCACAGTTGTGTTCAGCTTCGGGCATTTCTTCATTACCTCGAATCCCTTCGACGGTCATGACATTGGGCCAAGTGCGCTGATTACCCGTCAACCGGTACTCATCGTGAATATCAATCATTAAGCACGCTTCACCGGCTTTACGGATGGCATCGTGAAGCCATGTCGTCCAATGCTGATTGCCGACGTTGACAAACCCGTATTTTATACCCGATAGACCCCAAGAAGCGTAGAGCGGCAACAACTCATCAAGGCGGCGCTCTAGTTCACGACGATTGACGTAGACGATCACACCCACATCATGCGCTTTGGCATAACGGATGACGGCGTGTAGGTCCAGAGGCCCCTTTGTGCGTTTAGGGTCAACCGTGATGGTTCGTGCATCAGAGGCTTCATCATATTCGTGTCCATACCAGCCGGCATCAAACTCGATATATTGGAGATTCATTTGTTTACAGAAATCAACACAGGCTAAGCCACCTGCTGTGGTGAGTGAGGTTTCTCGAATGACCTTGCCGGGCCGAATCCACTGCGTATCAGTGATGCGAGAGGGTTCATTTAGATTTAGTAGCAAATTGTTTTGTTCCAGAAGACGCGCGGCATTATCGGCAACCATGACATAACGCCAAGGTGTGGAGCCCGGCAGGGATAACGTTACGGGACCCTCAAGCTGTGCCACGAGAGCATGGGGTTTCTCCCTAAGGGGCGCGAATTTCATTCTGGCAAAAGTGAAGAGAGCTGCTTCACCGATGGCGAGAACCGGACCTTCGCTGGTTTCCATGGTCAGTGGACGCTCGCACCCTTTTTTGACATCACTGAGGGGAACGGGTTTATATCCGCCTTGCGCACTGTAAACCGGCCATGCTGTGTGGTTCCCTGTAAAAACAAACTCGGTATTCTCTGTCACAATGTTGAGTTGTTTTAAGGGTTGCTCTGGGAAAACATAACGGAACGCGAGTCCAGCATCATACGCACGGCACTCAAGATGCAGGATCAGATCATCGGCGGCGTGATTTTTAAGAACAAGGGTTAGGGTGTTGTACGCATCTGTTACCAACGAGCGTTCACCAAATGGATTCTTCCATGTTTGCTGAATCGCTGTTCGATGAGCAGTGCTTAGGGTATAGCCTGTTGTTAGGTCTTTTTCGTCACGCGTTTTGAACCCTAGACAAGATGGCAAAACAATGGGTTTGCCTCGATAGGATATCCGATAGACGACCCTGCCAGTGTTGGAGCGGCTGATGGTTGCCTGTAGCTGTTTGTCGGGGGATTCCAGATTTAATTCAGCAGCAGTAGCAGCGTGTGACCAGCAAAAAAAGATGGATAAGAGCAAAAGACGACAAGGTGTATTCATTGTATTTCTCCAATACGGATTGTGACTGGACCTAACAAGCCCGCTGCATTAAGTTTTGAATCTTTGTTTGGTCCTTTGATCGTCCAGGTTTTGCGCTCCGCCTCGGGCAAGCTCGCATCGTAGACCAGTCGATTAAACCATGGATTTGTAACCCTGATTTCCAATCGGTTGGCTTTTGCCTGAACAGCGTCACTGATATCGACTTGGTAGGGGGGGCACCAGAGCGGACGAAGAGCTTTCCCGTTAACAATGAGTTCAGCTTCAACGGCAACCACGCCAAGGTCGATGACAACCGGACGCGTTGTCGCAACGTCATCCAGCATAAATTCTGTGGTATAGATCGCGGTACCCGAAAACGCTTTCGCCTCGGAAGATAGATCCATTTCGGTCCAAGAGCATAATTTTGAAACACAAAGAGATGCAGGTGCACCCCACCCAGAGGGAAAGGCCAAAGTCCAGGGACCCGTCAACGAAAGATGTCGCGCATGCGTGGCGGATAGGTCTTTGCTCGATCCATCTTCAAATTTGAGGGTGTAGGTTCCTTGCTTCCACATCAGCACCTGTTGCCCGCCATTCAAAACTTGGCAGATCGATAACGGCGTGGTTGTGTGTTCTTGCAATGCTAGGAGCTGTCCTTCACCCACCTCTTGGCAGGTCTCGGTTCCATCAGGAGCGCAGAAAGTTACAAAAAGTTTTTTGGGCGTCTTCAGCGCAGGGTCACTCCCAGCCCAGCTATTGCAGACCGGAATACTTTTTATTCCACGCTCGAGGGCATCACAGATCTTCTCGGTCACATCAATACGTCGTGCTGGATCAGAGGGATCACCATAACTTGCGCGAACGCTTCCATCTATCGGGCACCTGAATTTACCAGGCGCAGATGCATCCATGAACACCTTGCCATTATGACTAAGCGTTACCGGAGTACTCGCAGGGCTCTTGTCCGCACGAAAGACCACAAAAAGGGAACCCGATGCAGGAAGATCCAAGGCTACCAGTGTGCCATTGTTTTCACAGTGGACGACACCTGCTTGTTGAACCGAACCAGTTTGTGGATTCCATAGCTCCACGCATCCCTTGCTACGGAATCTTAAGGTTCCCCTAAACCCGCTTTCATCAGGTGTGGCCACGAAGTACCAATCAGCCCCATCGACCTGACGATGGTTCCAAATCACTCCTTCACCCACAACATCCGGTTGGATGTTGCACAGGTGCAAGGCACTCTCGATCGAGCGACCTGATATCACGCACCCCCTGCCGAGATAATGTGCACCCGCTATCGTGTCGTCACCACCCAGCAGACGTTTGAAAAAGCCAGCTCGGACCGGTTTGTCAGGCCAGAGCGCTTTAACCGCTGTGTTAAAACGCTGTTCTGATTTGTCGCCACCACGTAGGGTTGCTACCTGCTGCGGCGGTTCACCGACCACGATTGCCCCCTGTTTTACCAGTTTGACAATGCGCTCCAAGGTTTCAGGAAGCATGCGTCGGCAATCCGGTAACCAAAGGATGCGATAGCTGATACCTTCAGGCGTTACGAGGCGTCCATTTTTGACCGAAAGGCGATTGAGTAAGGCATCGGGGTTACAGTAATCATACCGATAGCCCGCAGGAAAGGGAGCACCTTGAAGCGGCTTATGATCCTGTTCGTCCCCGAGGTACCAGAGCACATCCGAAACTGGCTGGCCGCGCTCCAGCAGGTAACTGCATCGGGCGAGGTAGGCGGTAAACTGTGGCATGAACGTTTTCCACCAAGTCTGTTGCCGAAGGAAGGGCGTTCCTATTCCTGCGCCGAAGGAAGTGCCGGGGGGCAACCAGTCCGTACGTGGATTGTGAGTGTAGGTATGAAAGACGAGGTGGGTCACGCCGTCGGCCAAGTGCAGGTTAGCGATGTTTTTGAGCATGCCAGGGTGTTCCGTCCATTTGAGATTAACGGAGGTGAATGCTTCGGCTGCAACACGGGGTTTGCCATACATCCGTGCAGCAGAAACACAGGGTTTAACCGGTTTGAATTCAAAAGAGCCTACAAAGGACTCTGAGTGGGGCTGCCAGAATTCGCACATGGGCACATCCGCATACTTATAATATTCAAGGATATCGCCAGGGAAGACATCGCCACACGCTGTCTCGAAAGAGAGGGTCAGGTTATTTTCATGACCAAGTTTGGAGAGGCGACCAAAAAAGTTTTCAACCAGCATTGAGTTGATGTTGGAACGATAATCCCGCAGAAAGCGAGTCGTTGTTTCTGGATCATTGATCACATACCCAGCCAGGGCTGGCAAATAGGGAAGCAGCGTATATCCGCGTGCCTTTTCAAAGGCAGCCGCCATCCCCGGTGTCCAGGTCTGCGTTTTGCACTCCCAGCTATCAAGTAACATGCCATTCAGCAGTCCTCCTGCCAAAGGGCCTTGCTTGCCAGCTAATCGTCCAATATACCCAGCAAAGTGTGCCTCGGCACCTTTTGGGGAGAGTTTGTCGCACTCCCAGCCAGTTGCCTCTTCAGGGGCTGGGCCGTTCCGACGTCCCGTATTCACATGGCCCCAGCGCAACACAGTCCATTTTCCAGTTGGCGGAGTCCAATGCAAAATGTTTTTGCTGTCCATCTTGTCGGTTAAATCGATAATTTTTGTTGAATCAATCCATGCTGTTTTGGACTGCTCAGGTTGTGGCTGAGGATCCAATCCACGGAGTACCCAGCCAGCTTCCGCTTCCCAGTTATTTTTATAAGCAACGGTAAAAAGTTTAATCCCATCCAGCTTAAGCGAGTGTTTATGCTCAATGGTTATGCGACAGGCAGAGGCTTTTACTTCACGACAGGCAATTGAAACCGGTTTATCTCCCTGCCAATTGCCTTGGGGAATCTTCATTTCAGCAATCCGAATTTCTCCCCGTTGAGTTAGCGCATCGACCTTTACAATAATTCCGGGATTATAGCACCATCCGTGGTTCATCCTCTGGACTGGCGGAATCTGGACCGTTCGCAACGTCAGCGGATTTTCAAAGGTAAATTCAATCCAGCAAGGATCATCGGTGGGTTCAAGCGTAATGGTGCTGTTTTTCTTTTTGGCTAACCAATCCTCCCAAGGCAAGTCAGGTTGATTACTTTTTATTGAGAGTGGCTTTAGGGCTTCGTCACAATCACCCTCAGGCAGTGGAAAGGCAATGACTGCCACATCGCGGTAGTCGCGCCACTCCTCTTTTGATGGTTGCGGTTGAGCGAGCGGGGTGCTCCCGCTCGAGCTCTCATCAATGACAGTGCGGCTCCAAACCAGATGGCGCATCGCATTTTCCGGAGTAATCCAGGGGCCGCCCGACATGGCCCAGCCGGGACAGTTTTGCATTGTAAAGCACAGTCCCAATCGCCGACACTCCTTGGCCGCATGAATGATGGATGCATCCCATGATTCACTCAGGCATTTGATCTGAGGCTCCACTCCTGGCCATGCGCCGCCAAACTGTCCATGAAAAAGCTGTATGCCGCCGATACCCGCAGCAGCAATGGCCTCCAAGTCCGCAGTAATTCCGGCATTGGAAACATTACCCCCGATAAAGTGGAACCAACTTTCAGGGCTGTAGATTCTGGCTGGCTTTGCAAAGCTCTCCTGATCCTCTCTGCTAAAGGGTTGAGCGAGAAGCTCAGCAGCGGGAGTTGCGGCAAACGGTTGCACCCCGGGCGATGACTCCACCGCTGAACTGAGGCACACACACAACCCCATCATCACTCCTGCGATTCCCCAATAAGTCCATTTCATCATATCGTCCTTCATAAAAACGAGTGCAGCAGAATTGCAACCCTGTGTCTTAGAAATCAGCCCCATTATACACCTGCGTACAGGCATTAATTTAAGGCAAAAGTATGACACATCTTCGGCCAACATCCCACATCTTTATTCTTATTGCGCAGGTGTTTTTACAGCAGATTGGTTATTCGGCGATAGATACGCCATCTGCGTTCATGGCAAGGCAGAGGCGTGTGGGCGAAGGATATAAAACAAAAACCCCAATAAAACGCGGTGTTTATAGTGCAGCGGTTTGGCGGGGTGTGATGACATCACGTGCGGGTTCACTGATAAGGGCTTTAGGCACTGTGGCTGAGCTAATATTACAATTCCCGAGAACATCGGGCGCATCTGCGATTAGGTGCATCCCCAAAGTGATTTTCCTTCCACTGTACCGC
>CAZSUM010000041.1:0-14128 GCA_964610015.1 uncultured Lentisphaeraceae bacterium | reverse complement strand
GCCAAAGGCCGCACAAGCGCCCACCGTCGCCATGGCCAGCCCCCCACGTAACCCCGAAAGCCAACAGTTTGCCGCTGCAAACAGTCGGCCACTAATCCCGGTATGAAACGCAACTTGTCCCATAAAAACAAAGAGCGGAATAACCGTTAGATTGTAATTCGAGAAAACATCAAAGAGATCCGCCGAGAGCATCGCCAGCGCAGCTTTTCCAGAGATCACAGCCGCATACCCAATCACCCCGACAAACGCCATCACAAGCGCAACAGGCATGCTGAGAATCAGCAGCGCGAAAAGGGCCACACAGCCCAGAATTCCTATGCTTACGGCCGTCATGAATGAATCAGATCCCTTCCTGGAAAGATCAGGTGAAACATCACAACCAGAGCTGTGATCGCAAACGAAAGGGCTAAGACCCAAGGTATCCAAAATATTGGAATTTCAATCGTGTCGGTAACCTGGCCGTTCTTCAGAAAACGCAACCCATACCCAACACTCTCATAAGAAGCCAACACAAACGCACCAATCATCAAAAACCGCATCATTGAATCAACACAGATGCGCCCGATGCGATTGAACTTGCGAAAGAAATACTCAATCGCGACATGCCCCTTAACGGCCGTCGTCACAGGAAGTGCACAGGCGATCGTCAGTGCACCGGCAATCCGGACAACATCATACACGCCCTTAATCGGATAGCCGACGAGACGCATCAAAACGTCCAAACAAATCAGCACCATCATGCCTGTAAGCGCACAACACGCAATGCCTGTCATCAGGTGACAAAGACCTACCAGAATCCGCCCAAACAGCGGCAATGGTTTTCTGACTTGCTTTTGCATCGTTGCTACTCCGCTTTCGCTGGAACAGGCGATTTTAACGCCTCCTGTAAATCAGCGAGAAACGCCTTACCCGGCACCCCTTTTTCCTGCGTGTCGTGCAAATAGTCTGTCAGCAGAGGAGCCATCCGTTCACGCCAGAGCACCTCTTCCGCAACGCTCAATGCGAATCGCTCCCGCTTCAACTCTGACACAAATGCGTACCCCTCTTCGTCCGCTTTATTCCACGCCTGTCCGTGCCGCGACACCCATTCATCGCTAACCGCTTGAAACGTCTCCTGAACCTCTGGTGGAAGTGCCTCCCAGCGTTCCCGATTCATGACAACAAAAAAGGTCGTGGTATATCCAATACATCGACAATCGGTCACAGATTGAATCACCTCGCCTTGTTTCCATCCCTTCAATGTTTCAACGGGACAAAAGGTTGCATCCACCACCCCCTTCTGCAGTGCTTCATACGTTTCACCTTGAGGCATACTGACTGGTGAGCCACCCAGACTTTCAACAATCTTGGCGCAAAATCCAGTCGCTCGGGTTTTGAGTCCTTTAAAGTCAGCCAACGTCTGAACGGGGCGGCGAGAGGCAAGGACACCCGGTCCATGCGCATGCACATAGAGCAACTTGACATCTTTGAGTTCGTCCGGCAAATAGCGTGTCGTCAAGGTATGCGCTATTCGTGTGGCGGTAGCGCCATCCGGATATCCAACCGGCAAGTCCAACCCCTCTAATAACGGGAAGCGACCCCGCGTATAGGCAAAGGCACTCATACCAATATCCGAAATGCCATCTACAACACCCTGGTAACAGTGATCAGCCTTGGTGAGCGCTCCACCGGAAAAAACCGTAATCTGAACACGCCCCTGACTCCGTTTGGCAACTTCCTGCGCCCATTCCTCTGCGAGCTTTGCCTGCACATGCGTGGGTGGGAAGAAGACGCTATATGTCAGCTTGATAGGTTTAGGGCCCGTCGAATCCGACGACGTTTCCTGACTGCACCCAACAAATAGCGCACAGCACCCCAGTATTAAACCGCACAAAAAAGTGATCTGTTTCATCGTCTTTCCTCACCACCCATCGATCGGGCAAAGTCGTTTTTGTTAACGCATGGCATCAGCCAGTGCTTGACCAAAGGCACTGCATGAAATTTCTTTTGCGCCGTCCATCAAACGTGCAAAATCATAGGTCACCGTTTTAGCGGCAATCACCTGATCCATCGCTTGAACCAATTTGTCAGCAGCTTCCGTCCATCCCATATAACGCATCATCATCTCTCCCGAAAGAATCAGAGAGCCAGGATTGACCTTATCAAGATTGGCGTATTTTGGCGCTGTCCCATGGGTCGCCTCAAAAACTGCAACACCCGATGTGTAGTTGATATTGCCACCAGGTGCAATACCAATCCCACCAACACACGCTGCCAGCGCATCTGAAATATAATCGCCATTGAGATTGAGTGTGGCAATGACATCATACTCAGCAGGCCGCGTCAACAGTTGCTGCAGAAAGGCATCCGCAATGCAATCCTTAACCACAATCTCTTGACCGGTTTTCGGGTTCTTGAACGAACACCAAGGCCCCTCTCCAATCAGCTCAGCACCATATGCTTCACGCGCAAGCTGGTAGCCCCAATCACGGAAGCCCCCTTCCGTGAACTTCATAATGTTGCCTTTGTGCACCAGCGTGACACTTGACCGGTCATTTGCCACGGCATAATCAATAGCCGCTTTTACTAGACGTCTCGTTCCCTCAATTGAAACAGGCTTGATTCCGATCGAGGAAGATTCAGGGAAGCGGATTTTTTTCACACCCATCTCATTCTGCAAGAACGTAACGACCTGCTTCGCTTCTGGACTCTGTGCCATCCATTCGATGCCAGCATAGATATCCTCCGTGTTCTCGCGGAAGATCACCATGTTGGTCTTCTCAGGGTGTTTGACAGGCGAAGGGACACCTTGGAACCAGCGCACGGGGCGCAAACAGACATACAAATCCAGCTCCTGACGCAAGGCCACGTTCAAGGAACGAATCCCTCCTCCAACGGGTGTCGTCAAAGGACCTTTGATCGAGACCAGATAGTCGCGACAAGCAGCGAGGGTCTCTTGTGGCAACCACGTATCCCCACCATATTTAAAATTGGCCTTCTCACCCGCATAAACCTCCATCCAAGCAATCTTACGGCTATCGCCATACGCAGCAGTAACAGCGGCATTCCATGCAATCATCGCCGCACGTGTAATATCTGGGCCGGTCCCATCGCCCTCAATAAAAGGGATTACCGGAAAATTGGGAACCCTGAGCTGTCCATCAGGCCCCATTGTGATTTTTTCACCAAAAGAGGGAATTGTGATTTTCTCGTAAGCCATGCTACTTCTCCATTAAACAACTTGTGTTAAGCGAATATCTGATGGAGTATAAGGGGGCTTTACACAGTTTGCAATCCGAAGCTGAAAAGGGAATCCGTGTATCGCGTGTAAAATGGACCAAACACTTTTGGGAAAACAGCCCGCATCAAAAAGAATTAATCTTCTTCGGAGGTGTCGCTTTCAGGGCCCTCCTCCTCAATGCTAAAGTCAGGTGAAGACCAATCCTCATCAGACTCCTCACTGGCATCATCTTGCGCTGCAAAGAGCCGACTACCGAGTAAACCGGAACTCTCCTCCTTCGCACAAAACCGACAATCAAACTCCCCACAAGTCAAACAGTCATTGGGCGAGAAATCAGCGGACGACACCTCTCCGTCTAGGACCAGAGGACAGACTCTTGCTGTGGGCCCTGCCGGTTTCTTCACGAGCACAGGAGCATCAGGTTTGGCCAGCGATAAACGCGTCATCCCTACGCTTTTTATCGTTTTTTTTGTACCTGTCACACGTTTTTGCGTGACATTGACCGTTTCGCTTTTCTTTGTCACACGTTTTTTGCCTGATTCTGCACTCTTTTTCCCGGTAACCATACGTCTCCTGTTCAACTGCATTTTGCGTTGCGCATTTTGTTGCGGTTAAGCGCACACAACCTGAATGGCAACGGTGTACCCATTTAACTCAATTGGTTCTGTTGAAACCGCACCAAAGACTAATTGCTCACAGAGCGTTTCTGCATTGATATACGCCATATGGGTCTCAAGTGCCGCATGCACCTCCTCACCACAGGCGACCCTCACATGAATACGCTGTGTCACCTCGAAATCAGCCTCTTTACGCAAGTTTTGAATGCGGCTTACAAACTCACGCGCAAGTCCTTCTTGAATCAACTCGGGCGTCAAGTTGGTTTCAATGCCGACAATCACCTCGCCCTCAGAAGCAACCACCATCCCGACTTTAGGCGTTCGTTGAACAACCACATCCTCTGCCCCAAGCTCCACGGACTCCCCTCCAATCACCAATGTGATCGGCTGGCCAGCAGCCAGAGTCGCCACACGATCAGCGGAAAGTTCGACAATCGCCGCAGCCACCTGCTTCATTTTAGGGCCATATTTGGGACCCAACTTGCGAAAATCAGCCTTGAGCAAAACATTGGCCATCTTGGTTTCATCACTACCGTAGCTGACAGCCTTGATGTTGAGTTCATCCGTAACGAGGTCCTCAAATCCACTTAGCATCTTGCGTACAGCCTCGTTAGCTGAAACCACGTGTATTACCGCAAGCGGCTGCCGCACCTTGAGGTCATTCTCAGTTCGCAGTTGACGCCCCAACCGAACGACCTGTTGAACGAGGATCATCGCATGTTCAAGGTCTTCATCGCGCTGTGCCGCATCTGCCTCGGGAAAATCACACAAGTGTACCGACTCAGGCATGGAGGCGCCACGCAGATTACGGTAGATCGCTTCGCTGATAAAGGGTGTGAAAGGCGCCGCAACTTGGCAGAGCTGAACAAGCACGTACCGCAAGGTACGGTAAGCTTGTATTTTGTCGTCATCATTTTGTGACTTCCAAAACCGCCGCCGACTACGCCGGATATACCAGTTGGTAAGATCCTCGACAAAGGTCACAAAGGGACGCACCGATCGTTGCAAATCATACGCATCCATTGCCACAGAGACATCCCTCACAAGCGTCTCAAGTGAACTCACAATCCACCGATCCAACACATTGAGGCTCACAGGCTTGACCACCTCAGCATCTTCAAAATGGTCGACATTGGCGTAGGTCACAAAGAAACTGTACGCATTCCACCAAGGAATCAGCAAATCGCGTAAGATCTGTTTTACGCCACCCTCTGAAAAACGTAGATTTTCCGCTCGCACCACCGGCGAGTAGATCATATAGAGTCGTAAAGCATCTGCGCCATACAGCTCCAAAACATGGTTTGGATCAGGATAATTTTTGAGGCGCTTGGACATCTTCTTTCCGTCCTCAGCCAATACCAAGCCATTGACCACCACATTCTTAAACGGTGCTCGGTCGAAAAGACAAGTCCCCAACACCATTAAGGTGTAGAACCAACCGCGCGTCTGATCAAGCCCTTCTGCAATAAAATCGGCAGGAAAGAAATGAGCACCCCCCTCTTTACCAGCGTCATTCAATTCAAAGGGGTAGTGATGTTGCGCATACGGCATTGAGCCCGATTCAAACCAGCAGTCAAGAACCTCGGGGGTACGTCGGTAGGTTTTACCCTCTCGGTGAATGATAATCTTATCGACAAAATGTTTGTGCAGATCAACAACCTTTTCGCCAGACAAGCGCTCGAGTTCCTCCACGGACCCCACGCAAATGATGTCAGACGAGTCATGTTCATTGATCCAGAGGGGAATACAGGACCCCCAAAAACGATTTCGACTGATGTTCCAGTCACGCGCCTCTTTCAACCAATTGCCAAAGCGTTTATCACCCACATACTCAGGCATCCAATGCACCGAATTATTGTTCTTCGTCAACCGCTCGTGAAGATCTTCCACACGGACATACCAAGCTTCAATTGCGCGATAGATCAAGGGCGTGTCCGTCCGATCACAGAAGGGATAACTATGAACAATGGTAGACTGATGGACCAGTTTGCCCTCGTGTTTCAACCGTTTGATCAGATCTTTATCACAATCCTTGCAGAACCGACCCTGATACTCGGGCAACACCTCTGTAAATTGACAAGACGCATCGAGCGGATCCACAATCACAGAGAGCCCTGCCGCTTGACAGACCCTGAAGTCGTCCTCACCATACGCAGGGGCCAGATGCACCAGCCCCGTGCCATCCGTCGTGCTGACAAACTCATCCACCATAACGCGAAATGCGCCGGAGGTACGATACTCTGAAAAATAGGGAAAAAGCGGTTCATAGGTCCAGCCTGCAAACGCTTCGCCCTTGAGTCGTGCTAAAACCTCATACTCTTCTGATTTTTTGTAATAAGCAGAGAGCCGGGCATCCGCCATGACAAAGGTCTGGTTGTCTGAACAATCTCTCACAACCACATATTCAATCTGAGGCCCGACACAAATCGCCAGATTTTCAGGGAGGGTCCACGGAGTGGTTGTCCAAATTAATAAATTGAGGTCACCCCAAGCTGGATCAGCCCCTGAGAGCACTTTAACGCGCACCGTGATGGCCGGATCCTGTACATCTTTATAGTTGTTGCCAGCCTCGAAATTACTCAGCGGTGTGCTCAGCTTCCAGCTATAGGGCATAATACGGTAGGATTTATAGACACGCTCCTGATCCCAGAGTTGCTTAAAGACCCACCAGATACTCTCCATGAATTCGGGATCCATGGTTTTATAGTCATTGTCAAAATCGACCCAGCGCCCCATGCGCGTAACCGTTTTGCGCCATTCACCAACATACTTGAGCACCATGGAACGACATTGCTCATTGAATTTATCAATGCCGAACTCTCGAATCTCATGCGCCCCGCTAACACCCAAGGCCTCTTGGGCCAAGGCCTCAATGGGAAGCCCATGACAATCCCACCCAAAACGACGTTCAACATGAAAACCACGCATCGTCTGATATCGCGGCACGATATCTTTAATTGTTCCAGCCAGAAGATGTCCATAGTGTGGCAACCCCGTGGCAAAAGGGGGGCCATCGTAAAACACAAAATCACGCTTACCCGCATGACGAGCAACACTCTTTTTAAATGTGTCGTGATGATCCCAAAAGGCGAGAATCTCGCGCTCCATATTCGGGAAATCGGACTTATTCGAAACAGCCTGAAACATGATTCATCTCTTTTCTAAACTCTGAATATCGCAAAATGCGCGTACTGCCCATAAAGTTAAAAAGTATAATGGAAACCGCTGGACTCCGGCAAGAACACATACTGATCAACCCGCAATTCCCCTAATCATGCAGGAAAGGTCCACGACAAAGACGACTCTGCACAGCTTCGCCCTTTAAAATCAGTTAGTGTCTTACGGCCGAAGAACAGCGATAAAAAACGTTGTTTTCCTCTCCCTCGCCCTCTGGGAGAGGGCTGGGGTGAGGGTTGCGAGCTCAGCCCGCATTAGTTCAGAATCGATCGCACAACACCCCTCACAGCCCTTGTGTTCTCAAAGGTTTTTCAGCGTCGACTTTGCTGAATTTTCGCAGCCTTTTTACCAATTGCTTCAACGCTTTGCCCATGCGCCTTGGCAATCGCCTCGTAGGCAATTCGACGATCTTGGTTCTCAGCTTGTACGGTAGCGGTCTGCTTAGCATCTAAGCTCCCTTTGGCAACAAGATACCCCGCATCACCCTCTTCTGCCAATCCTGATTGAACCAGCTGTTCAACCGCGTTCCGCCGTGTCATCCGACGCGCCTTAGCCTCGGAAATCGCATCTGCCTGCGCGATGCACACAAAGCCTAGAACAAGTAGCATCACCCATTTTTTCAACCCTATTTGTTTTCTCATCGTGTTCTCCCTCATTGTTTTCAATCGAGTACCAAGAAATCTTCCAGCTCTTTCTGGACCTTCAAGTTCACATCCATGGTGATATGGATCGGTTTAATCTCATGTTGGGTCTTAATCGAAAGACACCCAACTGCCCCTACCCCTGTTGCCAGAAGCAAAAGACTGATGACTCCTCTTCGTATCCCTCGCATTCCTCTTCTCCTTTTCTGTCAGATCATTTTCGTGAAACATCCAACCCGATGTTTACTAACCGCTCAATCGGACCGTGCAAGTTTAAATTGAGTGCAACCGGTGCGGGCCACTTTTCATAGTTGGACTTACCATCCAGTTTAATTCTCAACACAGCATCGCCATCACTTTTGGGTTCAAGTTCTAATCGTATCGCTTGAAAATTCATGTCGCTCAAAGCATGTGACAGCGGTTGTTGAACATCCCCATTAATTCCAGCACGTCCAAGCAAGGATAACATCGACTCATTGTCCTTGAGCTTTAGGAAGCCCCCCTGACCTGGCAGCGAGTACAGGAACCCTGTCGAGAGTTTGAGTTTTCCCTTGTCGAATCCAACAGGGAAACGACCATAGAGAACCCCTTCAATCTCTCCCTGAAACGGCATCACCATCATCAGGGCCTCGCCTAAATCAATCCGGTCGGCATACACAACAAACTCGTCTTTCATCTCCCGCCTGTCCAAATGAACCGAATAGGCATTCAGACTTCCTTTACACCAACCCACTTCCATCCGGTCGATAAAGAACTCCTCCGGCGTGATCTGAAAAAAAACGCGTCCTTGATCCAGAAGAATATTACCAACCTTACAGTGTTTAAACGAAAACTGAGGGCGTTTTATTGTCCTAAAAGTCACGCCTGCTTCAAAGGGCACATCAAGGGTAACCCCCTCCACTGTCACCTCTTTCCGGGTCATGCGTCCGTCACGTAGGTGCAAAAAACCAGCCGCCTGAGGTTGTGTGCCCAAGAACTGAATATCTGTTCGAGCCGCAACCTGTGTCAGCAGGGTCACATCCACCAGCTGCTTGCGGAGCGGGGTAAAGATCGCATCCTGCTCATTGAGTTCAACCTCTGGCAACTCGCAAGATATTCGCGTCTTTTGCGGATCGTTAATCGGCATCTCTGCTCTTATTTTTAATCGCGCCGCACTCTCTTCCACACGAATATTCGCGGTTGCAACAAGAGAACCTGTTGAGTTCTGTAAAAGGCTGAACCCATCGGGAGACAGGCGAATACCCGCCAGTTGCCACGCGTTCCACCCCCATTCGGTTTCTTCTCCAAATACGAGACCTTGCGCTTTTGATCCGCTAAACGGAATTTTAAGAGAAGCGCCTTCCAGTAACATCACGGTATCAGCCTTGGCACCAAGATTGTTCAAAAACACCGACCCAGACCACAGCGCATGGGGGAGATTTGTGGGATTGCACTGTAGCAGATTCACATGCAGCGCTGCATAATCAAACCCAGCAGAAACCCGTTTAACGGCCCCAGACGTGGTCATCTGCGCCTGTACCTGGCGGGCCCAAACACTACCCTGCGCTGTCAGCGATTGAACCGAGTAACTGATTTTGCCAGCCGCGCCAACAGATCCACTCATTTCAGTTGATCCATGACTCAAACTCAGATTTGTTTCTGCTACATGAAGATTCAAACACCAGACTGGATCAGTCAAAAGCTCTGTAATCGCCACATCACTTTCAAAGTTGATAAGGGAGGACTCACGCGCCCGTTGCGACTGTTTCACCATACCTCTGAATCCAATGCCACCCTGTACCTTCCCAAAGGCTTCGGAATATGGCGGCATCGAACGGAGGGACATCGTCGCTTCACCTCGCAACACGCCCTGTTCGGGATAAAAGTAGAACCCATCCTTTACCTGTACCTGCGCTTGTAATGCCCCAGGTAAATTCTGTTCAACCGCCAGCGTGCCTGACACCACGGCCAGTTCAGCTCCTGCACGTCCCGTTGTCAACCGCGCAGACGAACGACGTGCTTCAGCTTTAAAGGCAACGTTACCAGCCCACTGTTTATTCGGCACCGTTCGATCAAGATGCGTTTCTACGTGTAACGTACCGCCTTCAGTAAAAAGCCGCGGCACCAATGGCAAGAAATGAGGCAATAGTTGACCAACCGAACGACTCGGCAAATCTGTATCCAATGAAGCCGAAACCCATTGATTGGTGGCACTCTGGCGATAATGTCCCCCTCCTCGCAAACTCAACAGCCGCCCCGTCTCTTGAACAATCTGATCCGCATGTGCCAACCGGAACCCTGAAACCCCTGCATGAAAACGCATCTGCAAATCCGCGGGGTGACCCGAAAGATCAAGCCGTAGCATCTGTAACCGGATGAACCGATCCTTTCCGGCCAGCATCCATGTACTATCGTTTGACAACGCGAGATGTGCCTCAACCTGATCAAGGGTACGCCAGTCCGTCACATTCAACAGACCGTTTATCTCTATCCCTGTGCCCACTTTCGGCCGTATTGGCCACTCAGAAAAATGAACAGGAAGCAGCTGTTCCATGCGTGAAACCAGAGTCGGCAGATCCGCGACGTGAATCTCAGGCTGCAAGACGAGGCGTCCTGAAGCCAAGTTCAGATCACCATTCAACGTTATCTCAAGATTTTCTTCGCTGTCGGACACTCGACACCAGACACGATTCTGACTCTCAGACGATTCTCCTGTGATACCCTTTACAGTCAAAGTTGTGAGGGGTTTACCAGTCGCATCTAAGACAGCCAGTTGCACATCGTTCAAGTATCCACTACGCACCCGTATCGTTTCAGACCTCGCCCCGCTCTCAGCGCTCTGTTTCCCTGCCTGAGGATGACGTGCCAGCAGGGGTTGCGCCCAATCGTAGAAGGGAACCTTTACCTGCCTACCCTCAACCACAATCGCCGTCCGTAGCGACTCTATTTCCACGCGTTCGATGGTTTTTCGAAAGAGCCCCGATAGGTTGAAAGTGATCTCAAGACGTCCCAAGCTCAACACTGGCGCAGGGTGCGGACCCATCAGCAAATTTTCGACGCACACGCCATGAGTATCCAACCGTGTGAGTGCAAAAGAGACATCCGCCACACCTTGTCGCTTGAGCATGACTTGAGTTGCCAAGGTAACCAAGCGAATTCGCGCCATCCAAGCAATGATCGTTAAGACGAGCAACCCGACTGTGAACAATAACAAAAATCGCAACACCCCGTGCCTCTTACTCAGGGCGTGCGATACATGATTTTGCCGCTTAGATTTCACAAAGCACATCCTAGCGGTACATCATCCGCCATTATTCTGACTTAATGCCAAGACGCTTTTCCAACTCCCGATCACGTGCACCACCGAGTTTCACGGCTTTACGGTAATACATTTCCGGTTCGGTGGTATCCGTCGCGCTCATCTCCAACAACAGCCAGGCCATATTGAAGTAACCCTCTGGACGCTTGGGGTTCAACCGCAATGTTTTATCGAGCGCACTCATTGCTTTGCCATACTGCCCGGCTGAGGTGTAAATACCGGCAGCAAGCAACAGCGTCGGCTCGTCTTGCTCAGGGTCAGCCAACAGATCATCCATCACAACCGCCGCGTCTGTTGGACGACCCGTACGCAATTGAATAAGCGCCATCATAAAACGCGCCTGTCGGTTTGCAGGATCCTGCCGCAAAATTTTCACCAGATTTTCAAAGGCTTGATCAAACTTATCGAGTGAAACTAACTCTTTAATCCAAGCCAGTTCTGCCACGATATTTAAATCTAACTTATTCGCATCGGGCGTCTTAGGCTTCAAATCTGCTGCGGGTACATCGCTTTCAGGTGCCGGAGGCGTATCTTCCGTCTTCTTGGGCTCTTCCTCCTTGAGCACAACCCCACTGCTCGACTTGGCTGCAAGTTTAATGGTGACTTCTTGCGTATGGTTTGTTTCAGCAGCTTGATGCCGCTTCTTACGCTTCTCTTCCAGTTCAGTGGTATCCGAAACAGCCACGGTCCGCGCTGTGGCATTGACCTCTTCCAGCATGACGCGGTCAATCTCGGTCTCGCAGAGCGCTTTACGAAAGCGAATCGGTGCAAATTCTGATGAGGAAACACGCGCTGCATTCTCGCGCTCAACACGCTGGATCTCTTCCAAGGCCTTACGGTAATGCTCAATCGCTTTTTTTGAATCTCCCTCGACATAGGCAGATTGAGCCTGTGACATTAAATCATTGGCCTCTTTCATCAATTCGGAAACTTTTGGCGGGTCTTTCTTTTCACTTGCCTCAACCGGAACCGAGAGAAAAACCATTGCCGCCACAAGCAACCCAACTGCAAACCGTATCATTAAATACATGCACACGCCTCCATTGCCGCCAACATATCACACACCCTTGATAGGCTTCACGCACAAAAAGAGTGGCTCCTCAGAATTCACGCCATAGCGCGAGGCATCAAACCCTGCCAAGCAGGTCTTGTGCTGATGCAATGTCAACTCAAACCCTACCGCGCGAATTCGGTCAAACAGGTCTCGCCCATATAAGCGGAGATGATCTTCCTGCCCGTAAAAGGCAAGCCGCTGAGCATCGGTCTTGATTTCCAAAGGGGCTTCCAAGGTACTCTTCAGCAACGATGCAAAGGGCGTTTGAAGAATGGCACGTCCTCCAGGCTTTAATACACGAAAAAGTTCTCGTAACGCCTGCGCATCATCGGGAACGTGTTCCAGCACATGATTACAGAGAATCCAATCAAAAGAGTCTGCGGCAAATGGAATCGCGGTTACATCGATTCGCACCACCCCAGCACGTGCCGGAATCAAATCTCCTAGTACATAACGCCCCGGCTGACAGTCACGAATACGACGGGACAACTCTTTTTCCGGCGCGATGTGCAAAATATCGCGATCCGTCATCTCATGCCAGAATCCCAGGTTCTCAAAGTAGAGGATCAGGTGACGCTCACGATCATGACTCCTGCAAAAAGGACACCAAAAATTATCAAAATCACTGCCCGTCCACTTGACGTTGTTCAGATATGCCGAAACCGCTTGCCATCCCCCGCGATATTTTGAAAAACGGAAGAATTTCTTGCCGCATACACAGCACTGACACCGACGTCCTAATCCGTTCACGCCACGTCGGATTTTCCGAACCAACCCCACGTGCTCCTGTTTTGCCTGATAGTCCATGGCTATGCCCCAATATGGGCTTCTCCCGAGTACACGGGGGTTATCCCGTTGTCTGTTTGAATCAACAAGGCCCCATCTGACTGTATTCCACAGGCCGTTCCAGCAACCACCTCATCCCCCCGCATCAAACGAATCGCTTGTCCCTTCAACGCATCGTAGGCGGCCAGTTGCGCTTGCAGGGGAATGAGCCCCTCACGGCACCAGAGATCATAAAGCGGTTCAAAGCGATTAAGAATGCCAGCCAAAACCGCTGCCCGCGAGAATGTTCGTCCGCTTTCCATACACAACGAGGTTGCCCGTTCCTGCAACTCCAGCGGCACCTGCTCACGCGCTAAATTCACATTCACACCCGCACCAAGAATGATATGACGCACACAATCACTCTCAGCCTGCATCTCGCAAAGAATCCCACAGACCTTGCGTTGACCGATCAGCACATCGTTTGGCCACTTGATGCGCAGGGGCACATCAGGCATCATCGCCGCTAACGCTTCTGCAACGGCCAACCCTGCCACGAGAGGCAACGAGGCCGCGCGTCCCGGCTCGACTGCGGGCCTGAGCAACAACGAAAAGTAGAGATTAACATCGGGTGGCGAAAACCAGGTTCGCGTCATCCGACCGCGCCCCGCATGCTGCAACCCGGCAGTCACAACCGCGCCCTCTTCAACGCCCTGTTGAGCCCATGCAGCGACATCACGATTGGTCGAACCCGTCTCCGCAACATAACGACAGGGATGTCCCAAGCGTTGGGTCGAAAGCAGCGGCGCAACTTCTGCTGAACGCGGCAAGTCTGGTGCATGCAACAAACGATACCCACGCCGCGGAGAAGCCTCAATCTGATAGCCCAGTCCCCGCAAGGCTTCAATGTGCTTCCAGATCGCCGCACGCGAAACATCGAATGTCACACACAACTCACGACTGGAGACTTCCTTGCCTTCAGCCTGTTTCAACTGTGTGATAATCGTATCTGCTATATCCGGTATCTCGGTCAAGCCAGCCTCCCATATGCCTCGCCTGCTGCAAATCACTCGGTACTCTTGAGTGATTTCAAATAAGGATTATTGCGTTTTTCAACCCCAAGGGTCGTTTCAGGACCATGCCCGCAAATCACACGCGTGTGATCAGGCAGCTGCTTGAGTTTTGCAAGCGACCCCTCCAACGCTGTCCAACTGCCACCAGGAAAATCGGTTCGCCCCACTGATCCCGCAAAGAGAGTATCCCCTGCCACCAAGAGGTTGTCCTGCTCAAAATAAAGACACCACCCCCCTGGTGTATGACCCGGTGTATGAATCACACGCGCCGTCACGCCCCCAC
>CAZSUM010000040.1:0-14146 GCA_964610015.1 uncultured Lentisphaeraceae bacterium | reverse complement strand
TGTTTTCGACAGGGGCTTATCTCAGTGTTGCTTTTCTCTTGGTGGTCTTAACTGGGTTCTGTGTGGGTGGCATTTATGCGTGGCAGGAGAAGTGGAACGACAAAGCAGTTCTGAAATGGCTGATTCCTGCGTGTGTGACGTTACTCCTGCTTTTTTTCTATCTGTCAGCGATCAAGGGAGCTGTGATACCGCAGGGCTATATGGGGCAACCGTTTGACTGGACACTGCCTACGCTGGTGCTGGTTGGTGCGCTGGGAGTTTTGATCGTGCTGGGTGCCACCGTGCCACGCGGGATCTTCTTTGCGTTACCCGTAGCGGCGGTTCAGCTGTCAGTCTTTGTGTTGATGCGTAAAGGCGGCATGAATGGGTTGACCCATCCGACCTCTTGGTGGTTCTGGTGGCCGATCATCTGGAACTTTGTGGTGATTGCTCTGGCTTGGTTGATGTTGCCGAACGGGCGTGCCGTTTCGATTACGACTCTCTTTGCCGAACTCGGGGTTGCATTTTATGTGTACATGCCGATTGTTTCTGATCTGCGCAATCCACCCATGAACTGGGGCTATCCTCGCACGTGGGAAGGGTTTAAGCATGCGGTTACGCGGGGTCAGTATGAGAAAATTTCCCCGTCTGATGTGTTCACACGTAAGTTCCTCTTTCAGCTTGGAACCTATTTTACCGATTTGCGTGTTCAGTTTACGTTGATCGCGGCTACATTGGGCTTTCTCCCGTTTACATTGTGGAGCTTCAAAGCGGGTAAGCGTCGTATTCGTGCTGGATATCTTGCGAGTGGCCTGTATTTGTTGACCATTATTCTGGTGTTGATCTCTGAGGTCGCTCATGGCGAGCCGCTTTGGCGTCTTGATAAGGTTTTGATCGGCCTGATTCTATTGTTGTTGGTGGTGGGAGCCTTGACGGTGGTGCTGTGTCAGATCGAGCAGTTCCTCTTGCGGACCTGGCGTACGCGCAATCTCTCAGAGGGGTTGACTGTCGGCTTTTCACTGGCTGGTGTGCTGGCTGTGATCGGGATGTTTCTGACCAAGGGATTAATCAATGTGTTTGCTGGGGCTCAGGAACCGGGGTTAGGAATTCGCTTGGCAGCGTTGGCTTTGTCGATTGTCATTTTGGTCGCTTTGGGAGCGGGGTGGTACTTTTTCCGGACCATGGCCGAGAAGAAACTGGATTTTCGTTCTGATATGGATCAGGGTACCCAGCAGTGGATGATTGCAACAGCCGCAGGCTTTTTGGTGATGAGCGTGCTCCTCGTGGTGTTGGCAAACATCAAGGGCGATCTGCAGGATGCTTTTATTCAAAAGGTTAAATTTATCAGTTCCCACGGTATTTTTGCGATCTGGATTGGGTACGGTCTTGCCTTTGGGTTAACGTTGGCAAACCGCATTCTCAAGTTTTTTGTGCGGCGTGGGTTTATGCGTGCATCGCTGTTGAGGAGTATGCGGATTGGTTTGGTTTGTGCGGGAGTATTGGTTGCGACCATTCCGATTTACGAGAATTATAACAATGAATATTTGGTTTTCTCAATGAGTGGCGCTGAGCAGAACGATCACGATTTCGGCTGGCAGTTCGGTAATTATCAGTTACGTGGTGCTGAGGCAGTTTCAGAGGAGTTGCAGGCAGATGAAGAACCGTTGCCCAATCCGCTCTTCCCTGTTGCGATGGAGCCCAACGCAATCTTTTTTGGGGGGACAGATCCGGGACGTTTTGTGCCGACCTATATGATCTATTCGGCCCAAGTTCGCCCAGATGTTTTTCTAATTACACAAAATGCGTTGGCAGACAACACCTATATGTCCACGATGCGTGATTTGTATGGTAACCAGATTTGGATTCCCACACCAGATGACAGCGCAAAGGCGTTTCAGGTGTATGTGGATGAAGTTCAGGCTGGCAAGCGACCCAAGAATGCGGCACTGACGATCGAGAATGGACGTGTGCAGGTTAGCGGTGCGCTGGGGGTGATGGAAATTAACGGAATCTTGTGCGATATGATCTTTGCCAAGAACAAGGCTCGTCACGCCTTCTATGTAGAAGAGAGTTATGTGATTAACTGGATGTTTCCTTATCTGACGCCACACGGATTGATCATGAAGATTAACGCCGAGCGGCAGGGAATTTCGCAGGAAAACGTGATCGCTGATTTGGACTTTTGGGATTGGTATACGCGTCACTTGCTACGTAATCCGATGTTCCGTCGCGATCTACCGGCGCAAAAATCCTTTTCTAAATTGCGTAGTGCGATTGCGGGACTTTATGCCGCTCGTGGCATGTCGGTCCAGGCGGAACAGGCGTTCCAAGAGGCACGTACACTCTATCCTGTAAGTCCAGAGGCCAACTTCCGTTTGATTCAGGAGGTTTTGTTGCCACAAGGGCGTTATGACGAATCGATTCGGTTGCTGGATGATTATAACCAGCGCGACCCGAATAATGAGCGTGGTTACGGGTTTGTGGATTTCATCAAACGGATTCGCGATACGCAGAAGCGCGTTAGCGTGTTGACAGCCAAGGCACAGAAAAATCAATCCCTGTTGCCGCAAGAGGCGTTTGAATTGGCGTTGGCATATCGGGATCTCGGGCAGAATGAGTCAGCGGCCACTTATCTCGAAAGACTGGCAGAAATGCCTGATATTGCAATCAATCAACTGTTTGAAATTGGCACCGTACTCAGCAGCCTGAAACGTACAGAGCAGGCTGCCAAAGTGATGGATCGTGTGTTGGCACATTTGCCAACAGACATGCAACCCGAGCAATTGATTCAAATTGTGCGCATTTATGGCGAGGCTGGCAAGCCTGAGAAGATGGCTGCTCCGTTATCACGGTATCTCCAGCTTCGTCCTGGTGACTGGCAAGCTTGGTTGGACATGGCGACGCTTTATGCGATGCGTCAGCAACAGCAACAGATGCAATTCGCGATTCAGAAAGCGTTGGATTTGGGTAAGGGAGCCGCCTTGCAGAGACTCCAAGAGAATGCGGTGCTCCGTCAGGCAGCAGCGCCGTTTCTTCAGCAACTTATGCAGCAAGGTGGCCCCGTGGGATTACCTGCAATAGGACCAAGACGGGGGAGTTGAGATGTTGGCACGTGGTCGGTTCGTGTGGGGAGTTTTGTTTAGTGTGGTGGTTGGTTGCTCTTTGGCGCTTCGTCTGCCGCGTTTGTCAGAACGACCCATGCATGGTGATGAAGCCAACCAAGCGGTTCGGACAGGATTACTGTTGGAAACCGGCACTTATCACTACGATCCGACTGACCACCATGGACCCGTTTTGTATTTTGCTGCTTGGCCAATCTGTCGTTTGGCGACCTCTCATTTCGCTGAAACGCACGAGTGGCATTACCGTTTGGTGCCCGTTTGTTTCAGCGTGTTGACCTTGTTGTTGATGCAAGGGTTAGTTGGTCGCAATCGACTCTTCTCGACGCACACAGGGGTTCTCATGGCGACACTTTTTACAGCGCTGTCGCCAGCCATGGTCTACTATAGTCGTTTCTTTATTCAGGAGACGATGTTTGTCACCTTTCTCACAGGGATGTTGCTTTGTGCGGTGCGGTATGTGAGTTCACGCTTTGGTGATGCGCAAAACGCTAAGTCGCCAGTTACGGAAGGTGCGTGGGCCGTTGGCTTTGGCGCCTTTGCTGGATTGGCGTTGGCAACCAAAGAAACCGTTGTGTTGTCGTTTGCTGCCGCAGCGGTGGCTACTGTGTTGGCCTGCGGGTGGCGACGCTTGTGGCGTGTTTGGCGAACGAGGGATGTTCTTTTAGCTCTCGCCAGTGCCGGGGTGGTGGCGAGTGTGCTTTTTTCTTCGTTCTTTACCTATCCGCACGGGGTCTACGATGCGATTTTTTCAACGGTTTCTGCCTATTTAAAGCGAGCCACAGCTGTACCAGAGCATCAGCATCCTTGGTCTTTTTACCTCAAGATTCTCTTTTGCTTCAAGTATGGGCGAGGCCCGCTTTGGAGTGAGGCTGGTTTGTTAATGCCTGCGTTGTTTGCTCTGGTGACAGCCTTTCGTCCATTGCGCGTTAAAGCGGCCGTGGATGGTGCAACGTCATGTCATAGACGATGGGTGCGGTTTCTTGTATTCTACACCTTGGTGTTGACGCTGCTTTACAGTGCGATTCCCTACAAAACACCTTGGTGTGCACTCTCCTTTTTACATGGGTATATTTTGCTCGCAGGTGTGGGAATCGGCGCGGCGGTCGGCTGGTTGCAAAAGCGCACTGTGATGTGTCAGGTGGCAGGTTGGGGAGTGTTGGTTCTTTTTATTGGCGGGCTAGCCTACAGACATGGGGCACAGGCTTGTCGTGCCTGTTTTAAATGGCCTGCAGATCCGCGTAATCCGTATGTGTATGCGCATACCGGTACTGACGCCATGAATCTTGTTGCTGCGATTGAAAAAGCCGCAGCGGCTGCAGCAGGATACGACACGTTGATTGCGATTGCGGTTCCCACTCCAGATACGTGGCCTTTACCTTGGTATCTACGTGCCTACAAACACGTGGGGTATTGGACACACGTTGATCAGATCCCCGAGAATCTGGAACCTGTGATTGTCATCGCGGCTGCGGATCAAGGTGATTTTGCAAACCAGCGGTTTGGCAAGGATAAGCAGGCGAACTTCTTCGGGATACGTCCAGGGGTGTTGTTGAACCTGTTTGTGCCTAAACAAAAAAAAGAAACGCGTCCCTCTGAGTTGTGAACCTTACGCTGGTTTTTCGTCAAGGAGAAGTTGCTCAATCAGTTCTGCTGCATCTGCGACAAATCCGGCGCAGGGACGTGCGGCATAATAAGCGGCTGTGCGTTCAGACGGGGTTGCACAGGCGTCTTCCTCTTCGAGGCCTAGAAGGTCACGACAGATCAGCGATCCGTGCTTTTCACGAAATGCCTGGGCCATGCGTTGTACCTGTTCATACGTGATGCGTTTAGCCTCGGCATCTCCGGGCGTCGGACTGCCATATTTTAGGCCAGCCAGCATGGCCATTGCAGAGACCACGCCACAGACATTCCGAAGGCGACCTACCCCTGCGCCAAGTCCGCAGGAGAGGCGCAGAGCGGTTGCTTCATCAATGCCGAACAGATCGCTGTAGGCGGTGAAGACCGCTTGTGAGCAGGCACACCCTGATTCAAATAAGGCAACTGCTCGGGTGGCGCGTACGCTTGGTGTTGTCACTGAGGCATCCGTTTTGGCTTATTTCGTTCTAACCCACTCATGATCAAAGCGCTTGTAGAATTTTGGAAAGACACCGTGCGTCATGCCAATGCCATGACCAATTGCCTTGTCTTTGCTACTCAGCGCGTTATATCCAGAGTAGACTGCGGCTGGTGGGCAGGTGGTATCGATAAAACCAACCGTGACACGTACGGGGCACGTGATACGTGGTGCAAAATGTGCACCATCGAAATAGGGGACAACCTGACGGGCTGCGACGCGGTCTACTTCCGGGAGGTTCTCAATCAATTTAGGCCATCCTGAGTCACGCCCACTTTGATAGCCGAGTAGGTCAGTGAGGGCAGGCACATGAAAGACCCCTTTTGTGAAATGGGGGTTGAGTCCGCAAAGGATGAAACCAAATCCTCCTCCTTGGCTGGTGCCTGTGTAACAAAAACGAGTTTTATCAACATCCGGTCGTGCGGCCAGCCAGTTGACGGCACGGTTGATGCCCAGTGCGATGCGATAGTAAAAGTAGGTTTCACGGTTGGTTGCACCAGATTGGCAATAACGAGGTGCGTGATATTGCGCTTTGAGACGCTCATCTTGTTCATTGTAAAGGCGCTTTTGCTCTTCAGGCGTGGCCGCAGGCTCAAAGGGGTGTACGTTCATGACAAGATGGATAAAGCCTTGATCCGCCATGCCGGTGCTCGGCCTGACAACGCCGGGACCTGCACCGGGAACGTTGACCTCAGCAGGAAACGGACCTTTGGCTTTGTCTTGCGGCACACTCAGAAACCCGTACACGCGCATCTGATCAAACGTTGCGAAACTAACTCGATAGGCGGTGTGTCGCTCATTGGAATAGGCATCAAGGCGCTCGACACGAGGATCTAACGGGACTTCAGCATCTAGTTTCTTGATGGCGTCATCCCAGAATGCGTCAAAGTCTGCCGGACGTGTTGATCCCGGCTTGATTTTTTCAGGGTCATAGGCAACGGCACACGTGGCCGTGTAGGTTTTGTCAGCTTTGAAAAGCGCGTTGCACTTGAGGAATCCGGGTTCGTTTAATGTGCCAACACTGGTAACGGTTGTTGCCTGCGAGAGGTCGAAGATCAGGTTGGACATTTGGGTGGAACCAAAATTGTTGAGGGTGACCTGCAATTTCCCCGTGTTGATGCAAGCACCTTGTGCATCGCGGACACACAGGCGGAAGGTGGCTGGCTCGCCACACGCGTAACAATACGTATCGCGGTTCGCTTGAATCTCGATCGTTTGTGCCCAAGCCAAGAGGGGGAGTAATAAAGGTGCGAGCAGACAGGATTTTCTCAACAGTTGGCTCCTATTTGGGTGTTTGAATCAAGGAATACAGAGCGCCGTTCCAATTTTACAAGAGAGTGTAAATTGGTCTTCCGGTGCCTGCAGGAGCGCGATGTTCTCTCGTTGTGAAGCATCGCGCATCTCTTGAGGGATCTCACGGTTGTGGGCAATCATGATCGCCTGTGCGCCCGTCAAAGTTGCGACAGCCACAGTATTCATGTGATTCTGAATGGTGATCAACACAGCCCCTTCAGGGCAGTGAGCCATTACATCGCTGAGCAAATCTGAGGTATACGCGCTGGTGATGTCAGGTTCATCCTCTGGCATCCATGCGATTTGGGCTCCGCATTTTGCGCAAAGCTGGCTGAGTCGCATTTAAGCATCCCCTCCGATTTTGATCACAGACTTGACAATGGTTCCTGAGCCTTTTTTTGATGTAATATCAAAAGAGTCGGAGACCCGTTTCACATTTGCGAGTCCCATGCCTGCACCAAATCCAAGCGAGCGGATCCATTCATTGGCTGTTGATGTGCCATCACGACAGGCCCAAACAACATCCTCAATGCCGGGACCCGTGTCGCGTGCGATAAGTTCAGCAGACCCGTTGGCAATCTGCCACGATAGGATTCCGCCATCAGAGTGGACACACAGGTTGATTTCCAGTTCATACGCGGCAACGGCGATGCGGCGGATGATTTTGGGATGGATGTTTTTCTCCTGTAGAATTTTTTTAATCTGGGTGGCAGCCTTGCCGGCATTCTCAAAATCGTACTTGCAGATCGGGAATTCACGCAACAGATAGAGTCCTTCTGGACCGGCCAGCTGTCCGTTTTTAATCGATGCATTCTCTATACGGTGCAACTCACTCGCCAGTTCGACAAGCAAAGCTCGGTTGATATCACGCTGACAAATGATGCCGACCAGTCGTTGTTCGCGATTCAAAACAGGAAATCGTCCATAGTGATAGCGGTCGAAGTACCGCAAGGCAAAGGAGATCGGCATATCGTCTTCGAGCACGACCAGTTTGGTGGTCATATGTTGGCTGCAGGTGTCGTTAATATAACCACCTCCCAGTGCTCGGATGATGTCATCGATACTGACCAGTCCAAAGAAACGCCCATTTTCCTCAACCGGCACGCCGCTGATCTTCTTCTTTCGCATCAGTTCCTGAACTTCGCTGAGCGGGGCATCGCGTGCAACGGTTGCAAGCTTGGTCGTCATGACATCGCGCACTTTTAAGCGCTGAATAAGTTCAAGCAGAACCAGCGGTTCGGTGTCAGGACCGTGAGCGGGTTTTGTGGCGCCTCCAAGAGATGATTCAGGTTTCGTTTCAGGCGTATTCATGCTGGATTCATGGCGGCGTTAACCGCTACGCAAGCGTCAAATTTAGTCATTGGACTGATCCCCAGCGACATCCCTAGATCGTTGGCGACATTCACCATCGAGGTCGGCAACGGTTTTCCGTTTACGACAATTACACCCACTGCGCCGACAATCTGAGCTGTGCGCAAAACCTGATCACTCGCCAAGGAAGTCAGGAGGAGCATGTCATCTTCATCCACAAGCAGTACATCACTCATCAGATCCGATGCCATGACATGTCGGATCATGCGTCCCATACCTTCGCCTTTTGCCAGCACTTCAGCCTGTAGCACGTGGGCTACCTCGGTCATCGTCATAAAAAAAGTCTCTTTCCGCTACGTACGATACGCTGGTCATGAGAACTCTCATGTCCAGTAATAAACAGTGCATCAGTATACAGAGCCAGCGCTGTAGCAACAAGTTGAAAGACACTCTTTTTTAGGATTGGAGACTTTTAAATTTATGTTTTGAACCGTGTTGGAGGCTTGACTCCTTCTGTCAGAACGCTGAAAATAGATTTAATTTTTGAATCTGACTAAAGAAGAAAGCAGGTAAGATGCGAATCATTGGTGTGATTCCTGCGCGGTGGGGCTCAACCCGTTTTCCTGGGAAAAGTCTGCATCCGATCTGTGGCAAGCCGTTGGTGCAGTGGGTGGTTGAGGCGACGCAGCGAGCACGTTTGCTGGATGAGGTCGTGGTGGCAACCGATGACAGCCGGATTGCCGACGCGGTCGCGGGTTTTGTCAAGGTGGTGATGACGCGTGCGGATCATCCTTCAGGGACGGATCGAGTGGCTGAAGCAGCGCATCCAGAGGATGAGGATCTTGTGATCAATATTCAGGGGGATGAGCCGCTGATCGATCCTAAGTTAATTGACGCGCTGGCTGAACAATTGCGTCGCGATACACGTTGGGATATGGCGACGGCAGCCTGTCCGATTAGCTGTTTGGATGATCTGATGGCACGCACGGTGGTTAAAGTGGTTATGGCACAAGACGGTGGGGCGCTTTATTTTTCGCGCTTGCCGATTCCGTGTCGTCGTGATGGCGAGCCGGACTTGAACCGTGGGCTTTACATGCGGCACCTAGGACTATATGCTTACCGGGGCGCATTCCTCAAGCGGTTGGTTCAAGAGCCGCCGTGTGCATTAGAGCAGGCTGAGTCACTGGAACAGTTGCGGGCGCTCTACTTAGGTGGGCGGATGGCGGTGATTCGAACAGAAGAAGAAGGTGTGGGTGTGGACACACCTGCGGATGCGTTAGCAGTTGAGAAGCTTTTGAAAAAACGGGGTGTTGTATGAAGGTAAAACAGGTTAAGGTCGGTGGCGTGACGTTTGGCGGTCGCGAGTTAGTGATGATTGCTGGTCCGTGTGTAATTGAATCGGTAGCCGGGACCATGGATCTGGCTGCGAAACTAGTTTGTTTGGCGGATACGCTCAAAATACCCCTGATTTTCAAGGCCTCGTTTGACAAAGCAAACCGTACCGCAATCGACTCATATCGTGGTCCTGGATTGAAGGAAGGGCTGGCCGTGTTGCGGGAAATAAAGGATCGGTTCAACGTGCCAGTCCTGACGGATATTCATGAACCGGGGCAGGCTGAACCTGTTGCGGAAGTCGCAGATATTCTACAAATACCGGCCTTTCTTTGTCGGCAGACCGATTTGGTGGTCGCCGCTGCGGAAACCGGCAAGGCTGTGAATGTGAAGAAAGGTCAATTTCTCGCACCCGAGGATATGGTGCATGTGATTGAAAAGATTCGAAACGTTGGGAATGACCGCATCATTTTGACCGAGCGAGGCGCGAGTTTTGGTTATCACAATCTTGTGGCTGATATGCGTAGTTTGCTGATTATGCGGGAGTTGGGATACCCCGTTGTGTTTGATGCGACCCACAGTGTTCAGCGGCCGGGGGGCGCGGGTAAAATGAGTGGCGGAGATGGTCGTTGGGCGCCAGCGTTGGCACGCGCGGCTGTGGCTACAGGGGTCGACGGGGTCTTTATGGAGACGCACGTCAATCCTGAGGAGGCTCTTTCCGACAAGGCGAATGCCATTGCATTCAAGGCGTTGAAAGGGGTTTGGCAGACCTTAAAGGGTATTCATGCACTGGTTCGTTAAACACGCGACTGTCAGCAGGTGTCAGGCACTTGCACTCGTTTGGGTGTTAGGGGGCTCGTTGTTGCTTGTTCACGCTGAGGATGCGGATGTTTCACGCTGGTTTAATCGGCATGATGATGATGCGTTCTTGAATGAGCTGAAGGCAAAGTGGGGGCCTATTAAGACCGCCATGACAGCACCGGTAGAAAATTTAATGTTGCCTTTGGAGTATCATCCAAACGGGCGTATCAAGGCGATCCTGCAAGCAAAGAAGGCCCAGATTTTTCCGGATGGGCTGATTTTTGCTGAAGGGGTGCGGATACAGATGTTGACAGAGAGCGGTGCACCAGATGGCTTGTTGACTGCCGAAGGGTGTTTGTTTGATCGAGAAAAGAAATTGGGTTACTGTGAGGGGCTTGTGAGTGTTGTTAAGGACGGTGATCGATTAAAAGGGTGTGGTATGTACTTTTCAATTGAGCGACAATTTATTAAAATTCTGTCCGAGTGCGAAATTCGAACAAGTCGCATGCGCAACAATTTTGGGAGAATCAAGTGAAAAAGATGTTTTGGATGGTCAGCGGGATGGCTACGTTGGTGGCGTGTGGACTGGTTTTTGGTGCCGAGCAATCGGAAAAGGAAGACCCCGCGGTTTTGAGAGCGGCGAAAGTTTCTCACAAAGCGAATCAGTCTGAGCCGACGGGGCGTGAAGCAGTGATTACTGCGGAGCGTATTGAATTTGACAATAAAGAGGGGGTGATCCTTTTTGATGAGAATGTACTGGTGGACGATGAGCAGTTTGTGATGCGTTCGCAACGGTTACTTGTTTTCATGGAGGGAACCAACGATGTTCAGCAGATCATGGCGATTGGAAATGTTAGTATCACCAACCAGAATCGTGCTGCCAGTTGCGAAAAAGCGGTGTATACTAAAAAAAATGGCCAGATTGTGATGACGGGAAACGCCCGTCTGATGCGTCAGGGTGATGCTGGAGGCGAAGTCACGGGTAATCGTATTACGTTTTGGTTAGATGACGAGCGCATGGAAGTATCGCCAGGACGAGTGGTGTTGCCGCCGGGCACATTCAAACGAGCCGACGCAAAGCTGATGCCTTAGAGAATTGAGATTGACGATGGATGATACAGTTTTAAATACAGAATTAGGGGCTAGACCTCCGGACATTCAGGCCGTTGATTTGGTTAAACAGTATGGTCAGCGTACCGTTGTGAATGGGATTTCTTTGCATGCGAATTGTGGTGAGATTGTGGGACTGCTCGGGCCGAATGGTGCTGGCAAGACCACGACGTTTTACATGGTGGTGGGGCTGGTTCGTCCGAATGCCGGTGAAATTTTGTTCCGGAATGAATCGATCACGCGTATGCCGGTTTATAAGCGTGCGCGAATGGGGTTAGGCTATTTGGCACAGGAGGCGTCAATTTTCAGGAAGTTGACGGTTGAAGAGAACCTGTTGGCGATTTTGGAAACATTGCCCTTAAACAAAGTCGCACGGTTGGCGCGGGCTGAAGAACTGTTGGCCAGTCTCAGTCTCACCAAGGTTGCCCGTCAACGGGCCTATACGCTTAGTGGTGGAGAGCGTCGCAAACTTGAGATCGCGCGGGCTTTGGTGCGTGATCCGGCAATTTTGATGTTGGATGAACCTTTTAGTGGTGTAGACCCGTTAGCGGTTCACGATATTCAGGAGATTGTAAAAGGGTTGCGTTCCAGAGGGTTGGGAATTATTGTGACCGATCATAATGTGCGTGAAACACTTTCAATTGTTGATCGTGCTTATCTTGTGTACGATGGACAAATCCTTTGTGAAGGGCCTAGTGATTTTCTGGTTCAAGATGAGACGGCCCGTCGCTTGTATTTGGGTAAGAATTTTAGAATGTGACAAACACATAACCTGTCAACGGGAACGTTGGCAACAGAGAGAAAGGACAACACCTTATGTCGATTGAAGTAACTGTCAGACATCAAGAATCCGTACCGGGATTGAAGGCGTATGCTGAGACACGGGCGAGTAAATTGATGGAGGCTTTTCCGCGCGTCGAGAGTGTGCATGTGGTGATTGATGTTCAGCGCCATTTGTATGAGGCTGAGTGTATTGTACAGCAGAAGGGGCTGACAGCTGTTGGCGCTAAAGAACATGCCTCAAATGGGCGAGCCGTGATTGATATTGCCGTTGCGCGTGCAGAAAAGCAGTTGCGTAAAAGCATTGCCAAACGCGTTACCGCACATATCCGTACCTCTGATAAGAAGTAATGGCTGTAAAAAAACAGAGTCAGGCCCAAAAGTCACTCGTCACGGTCAGTCAATTACTTGCTGAGGGCGAAGAACGGTTGGATCTGTCCCTCGCTTCAGGGGCTGAGGGACTGAGCCGCGTGATTGTCGAGCCGGTGGTTCATCGGCCTGGCTTGGCGCTGGCCGGTTTCTTGGGGCATTTCGCCAAAAAGCGAATTCAGGTCGTTGGAATGGCTGAGTATGCCTATCTTTCGACACTGCCTGAAGACGTGCGTGTGGAGCGGTTTGAAGCTCTGTTTGCGCAGAAAATCCCCTGCATGGTTTTTGCACGCGGGAAACGGGTTTTTCCTGAAGTATTGCGAGTGTCTGAACGCGAAGGCGTGGCTGTTTTGAAATCAGGGATGGTGACTTGGCACTTTATGCATAATGCGACTTTTCTGCTTGAGGAACTTCACGCACAGCGATGCAAGGTGCATGGGACCATGGTTGAGGTTGCGGGTGTGGGGGTGTTGATCGAGGGTGCGCCAGGGCTTGGTAAGAGCGAGACCGCGTTGGGTCTCGTTAAACGTGGCCATGCCTTGGTTGCCGATGATCTAACGGTTCTGCGTCGTGATAGCAACGACAACCTGATTGGGTCGGCCATGGCGGTGACACAATACTACATGGAGGTTCGTGGTATCGGGATTATTCATGTTCCCTCAATTTTTGGTGTGTCGGCCGTGCGTGGCGAGAAGCAGGTGGATTTGGTGGTAACCCTCAAAAGACAGGGAGAAGCGGATGCTGAACTCGACCGTACGGGTATTGAAGAGTTACGCCGATCTTTTTTGGGGACGGATGTGCCACAACGGGTAATCCCTGTGGCTCCAGGACGTGATCTTGTGAATTTGGTCGAAACCGCTGCTCAAGAGCATAAGCTTCGGCTTTCAGGGTTTGTGGCGGTACGCGAGTTGGACGCGCGAATTAAGAGGCATCATGCCGGTGGAGGAGTTTAGATCGTGGTAAAGTCTGATAAAGATGGTGAGACGCGTGAATTTGTATTGCTGAATAAGTATGGGATGCATGTTCGGCCAGCCGGGTTATTTGCCAAGGTCGCATCGCGTTTTAATGCGGATGTTGATGTGGAAAAGGACGGAAACTTTGTTTCCGGTAAAAGTATCATGGCCTTGATGACCCTTGAAGCGACGTGTGGATCCAAACTGCGTGTGACCGCGCGTGGTGTTCAAAGCCAAGAAGTTTTGAACGAGTTGGAGGCGCTCATCGCTCGTAAATTCGATATTCCTGATGAACAGTGATAATGTCAAAAAAGATGACACACGTACGTCCTCGCGCGTGTTGACTGGACTAGCTGCCTCCCGTGGCTTTGTCTCGGGACCGGTTTATCTTTTTCGCTCAACAACCAGTGAGCAGATACCTGAGTATGTCGTGGCTCAGGATCAGATTGAACTCGAATTGTCGCGTCTTGAAGATGCGTTTGCTTTGACGCGGACGCAGATTCACTCTTTGGCGCTTGAGTTGAGCAAACGTATCCGTGGTGATGAAGCTGCTATTTTTGATGGCCACTTGATGATTCTTGATGATCCGGCGTTGATTGATGCTTGCAGAGAAAAGATCTCGGAACAGCAAGTCAATGCTGAAGTTGCGGTCAATCGGGTCGTTGAGAAATATGCGTCAATTTTTGCTGCGATGGATGACGTCTACCTAAAGGAACGAGCTAAGGATATCGCGGATATTTCGAAACGCATTATTCGCAATCTGTTGGGGGGCGCTGAACAACAGACCTTTCGTGTCGAGCAACCGTGTATCGTTGTTGCGGATGAACTGACACCTTCGGATACCATTTCTTTACCTAAAAATCAGATTCTTGGCTTTGCAACCGATCGTGGTAGTACCACATCACATGCGACGCTGTTGGCTCGTGCGTTGGGTATTCCAGCGGTTGTTGGTCTTGGGTCACTGTCCGAGCAGGTAAAACCAG
>CAZSUM010000039.1:0-14180 GCA_964610015.1 uncultured Lentisphaeraceae bacterium | reverse complement strand
CGCAGGGGGGGCTGACGCGCTTTGGGCTGACGCGCTGTGGGCTGACGCAGTAGGAGCTAACGCAGTGGGGGCTGACGCAGTGGAGGAGAAGAGAGAGGAGACAAGGCAGAAAAAGAAGACAAGGAGAGTGGGTTGACGCGCGGTGAGGGGGTAGGTTCGTTTAGAGGAGGTGGGGCTCGCACACGAGCTTTTTTGCGCCTCGCTTGGCTCGCCTGCACGCAGGATTACCTGCTAAAAAATCAAAGTGCGCTCGTCCCCACCTCGCTCCTCGCATTATTTTTTGGGGCGGCTGACGCACGACGGTAAGAGAGGAGACACGGAAAGTGGGCTGACGCGCTGGGGGGAGAGGAGACAAGGCAGGAGAGAGCGTGGGCTGACGGCACTGGGGGAGAGGAGACAAGGAGAGTGGGCTGAGGCCGGAGGAGGGGAGACTGGGGTGATCGGGGCAGGAGAAAATATGTAGTACAATTGCAACTACCCTGACGGAAAGACGTATGTTATGCGCGTGTTTGGGTCAGCTAGACTTCCTCCCAATTTAAAAACTATTGACAGGCTAGATTATCCACAATCGCGCCTTATATATCGATTTAAAATGACGAGCAATATGTTGTAACTTGTTGCTATTCAATGAGTTAGTTATTTACTAGCAAGTGCTCTATAGGTTAGGCAAGAATTTTTGATAAATAGTTATCAACTAGTTATTAACAAGCGCTTAACCCTTTAATATCAAGGAGTTCCGCTCACAATATGCTAACAGGGGAATGACCGTTGGCCATTCCCCTGTTGATAATTCTACCCGCTAAATGCACGCCTTAGAGGGTCGCATCTACAGACGGTGGAACCACTTCAGGCTCAATAATTTCGGCATCTGGCTCATTTCCGTTTCCATCTTGGCTTCCATAAAGCGTCTGATACGCGCTAGCCATCATGGCATAGGCTAGAGGAACCGTGAAGATTAAGCCAATGCCACAGGCCAAGACACCCAATCCTGAGATTAGACAGACAATCGCACCGTAGAGTAAAGGCATGATAAACTCACCACGTCCTAAATCGCCAAAGATTTTTTTAAGCGCATCAATAGCCGTCAACTTCTGGTTCACAATAAAGAGCAAGGCCCACATCATCACCGAACTCGTCACAAAGCTAGCCAGTTGTCCAACAATTGGAATCAGCGCGAGCAACAAGCTGATGACAATCATGATCACAAGCAATAACAGCGTTTGAACAAAGAAATCGAACCCTTTAAACACATCACCCGGTTGCGGCTTTTGTGGATCGTTGCTGATCAGTCTCGCAAGGATCATAAACAACCCGGCCTGTAAAGGCCCAGAAAGAATCCCGCACGTTACGATCGACAGCACCATCGCGATGAGACCCGCAATGACAAGCAAACTCATGTTCGCTTGAAAAAGCTGCCATCCTCTTTTTAGCTCAGCGCCCATATCCATTTGTTTGTTTTCCATGATCCCTCTCCGTTCCGTGTATCCTGCACATTGTTTAAAGAATTCAATCCATATGAAATGAATCCATAAATATAGAATATGTGATCAATATCCAGATGACCAGCAAAAACAGTGAGCGCGTGCGAAAGCGCGGTGTACTAAGGGGGGGTATAGTACAGCGAACAGTGCGTAGAGGACGGAGATCGGAGATCGGAGGACGGAGGACCAGCGAACATCACGGGTGGATGCCGCTATTTTCCGACACAAAAGCGACTGAAGATGCTATCGAGGAGATCATCCGAATACACACGACCCGTCACACGGCCCAGAGCTTCTGCTGCTTGACGCAAATGTGTTGCAGCAATCACCAAATATTCCGGCCCAGAAGAGAGAACGGTAATTGCCGATTTGATTTGATCGACGGCTTCGCGTAACTCAGTCACTTGACGTAGCGAGACCACGGTCTGATCTTGCGCTTCATATTCCAGTCCAAGCAAGTGGCTTAGTTTTTCATGCAGTTCAGAAAGCCCCATGCCTGTTTGAGCCGAAATTTTGCAAACTGGCATTTGGATTGTTAGCTCCGTAAGATCCGCAAGCAGAGGTAAATCGCATTTTGTCAAAACGAGCACGGTTCGTGCCGGTGACAACCGCTCAATTTCAGCGGCGACAGCGGCAGAAACGTGTACGGAAGAATCGATCAAATGCAGATTAAAATCGGCCTGAGTCATCCATGCGCGTGCACGACTAATGCCTTCACGCTCGACAGCATCTTCGGTTTCGCGTAACCCAGCTGTATCGACCAATCGTAAAGGGACACCGTTTAGAACAGCCTGTTCTTCAATAATATCGCGTGTGGTACCCGGTGAAGCATGTACAATCGCACGATTACGTCCAAGTAACGCATTCAACAGCGATGATTTGCCCGCATTCGGACGACCGCTAATGACCACCATCGCGCCATCGCGCAACAGGTGACCACTCTGCCAGGAGTCAATCAGACCATTCAGCGGATCGACGAGATCCGATGCACGGGCGGCATAGTGTGAGACGATGTCATCCGGCAGTTCGCCTTCATCAAAATCCAATAGATGGGTCACCTGATCCGTAAGAACGCCGATGCGGTGTCCAAGGGCACCCTCCAACTGAGCACGCGCAACCTGTGCAGCACGTGCGCTTTTCGAGGCAATAAAATCGCAGAGGGCTTCCGCCTGCGTCAGATCAAGACGATTGTTTAAAAAGGCCCTACGGGTAAACTCGCCCGGTTCAGCCAACCGTGCACCTGCAGCGAGCACGGCCTCTAGCAAGCGTTGGGGGGGTAAGACCCCTCCATGACCTTGAATCTCCAATGTCTCCTCGCCCGTGAAACTATTGGGCGCACGAAAAATCAAGACCAGCGCATCATCTAGGCGCTCTCCGGTTTGCGGGTGAACAATAACGGAGTGAAAAAATGTCCCTGTTGCACGCGTTGAGGGTCCACGTGTTGAGCGTGGCATGAGACGATCGCCTAAGGCCAAAGCACCGTTACCTGAAATGCGTACAACACAAACCCCCGCTGCGCCAGAGGCTGTCGCAATAGCGGCAATAGGCGCAGCTTGGTTAAGCGCTTCATCCGCTTGCGTGTTCATACAATATGCCCCTTTGAACCCGCGAACCCCTCAGGAGTGACCCACCTGATCAGGTAGGGGAGCGATTAGAGATTCGAAAATGGATTAACGGAAAAACCACTCCCGCGTGAAGACCGCGAATCACGCGGTCTAGGCTGTCCCGTAGACTGTCCACGTGAAGCATTTCGATTACCCGAAGAGGCTGTTGATCGCGTGCCAGGAGGGGTAACACTGGAACTCTGTGTTTTGGCACTCAACGAGATCCTCCGGCGTGCTTTATCCACACTCAGGACACGCACCTTTAAGCGATCTCCGGTTTTAACGATCTCAGCAGGATCACGTACAAAGCGGTCCGAAAGTTCCGAAACATGAATCAACCCATCCTGATGGACACCGATATCCACAAAAGCACCAAACGCCGTCACATTGGTCACAATCCCTTCCAGTGACATGCCCTCTTTGACATGCTCGAGTTCAGTAACATCATCACGAAATGCCGGCTTTTCAAATGTTGCACGCGGATCTCGTCCCGGCTTTTTTAGCTCACCGATAATATCTCGCAACGTTAACTCACCTACGGTTTCGGAACTATAGTGCGAGATTGGAATTTTATCGATCAAGACACTATTACCAATTAATTCATTTAATTCCACACCCAAATCACGCGCCATTTGCTCCACAAGATCGTAGCGTTCAGGATGCACAGCGGAAGCGTCCAGCGGATGTTCACTCTCACGAATGCGCAAAAATCCAGCAGCCTGCTCAAAGGTTTTGGGGCCTAACCCCGGGACCTGACTCAATTGCCGACGATTCCGAAACGCACCATGTTCATTGCGATAGGCAACAATTTTCTTCGACATGGTACCGCCAATACCCGAGACATGTGTCAATAACGGCGCACTAGCGGTGTTGAGTTCCACGCCGACATGGTTAACGCAACTAACCACCACCTCATCGAGTTTTTCCGACAAGAGTGGCTGATGAACATCGTGTTGATACTGGCCAACACCAATCGCCTTGGGTTCAATTTTAACCAGCTCTGCCAAGGGATCTTGCAAACGCCGACCAATTGAAATAGCGCCGCGAATCGTCAAATCCAGATCTGGAAACTCTTCGCGCGCAATTTCTGACGCACTGTAAACTGACGCGCCAGACTCATTGACCGAGACCACCAACACATCTTGAATATTAGCCTCTTTAAACACGCCACGAACAAACGCTTCGGTTTCGCGTCCGCCAGTTCCATTGCCGATAGCAATCGCGTAAGGGCGATATTTTGAAACCAGCTTACAGATATCCACCTTCGCTTCAATCAATTTGCGTTCGCCTTGTGTCGGGTAGATGGTGCATGTCTCAAGAAATTTTCCCGTGTCATCTAGGGCAACGCACTTACAGCCTGTACGATAACCAGGATCAATTCCCAGAATCTTTTTTTCACCAAGAGGCGCTTGCAAGAGAAGATTACGTAGATTACGGGCAAAAATTTCAACTGCCGCACGATCGGCTTTGAGTTTCATTTCTACCAGAACATCAATTTCAACACTGGGCGATATCAACCTTTTATAACTGTCTGCAATAGCAGCCGTAAGGTAGGGGGCATATGCCGACGTTGGGTTGAGATGATAGTATTCCTCAATTTTTTTTAAGAGCGCTTCTGCTTCATAATTCAATCGAACACGTAACACACCTTCGTTCTGACCACGTCGTAATGCCAGAAAGCGATGTGACGGCATCTCGGTTAATTTTTCTTTAAACTCGTAGTACTGCTCAAACTTGGTCGGCTCAGTGGGTTTAGGATCTACCACTTCAGAAACCAGCACGCCCTCTTTATTAAAAGCCTCACGAACTAGACCGCGAACATCGGCTTCTTCAGCAACCATTTCAGCAACAATATCCCGTGCACCATCCAACGCTTGTGTGATATCAATCACGCCTTTTTCTTCATTCACAAACGCTGTAGCATCGCTTTCAGGGGTTCCACTACTCTGCGCTAAAATCAATGTGGCAAGCGGTTCCAATCCCTTTTCACGTGCAATCATGGCACGCGTCCGGCGTTTGGGTTTGTAGGGCAGGTAAAGATCTTCGAGCACGGTTTTAATGGTACACGCCATGATGCGCTCTTTAAGTTCCTCGGTCAGTTTACCTTGACTCTCAATGGTTTCAAGAATCGTGGTTCGCCGTGCTTCGAGGTCGCGATAATAACTTAGGCGCTCTTGAATGTTAGAAATCTGACACTCATCCAGATTGCCATGAACCTCTTTGCGGTAACGAGCGATAAAGGGAATGGTATTGCCCTCATTCAAGAGTTTTGCGACCGCCATAATCTGTCGTGGTGCGATCGACAACTCTTCAACCAACCGTGCTAGGGACTCAATTCCCTGCTCTTGTGTGTCACTTGTTTCCGCCATCCCTAACCTGTCCTTACCTAAAAAAAATACCGGAAAACCCCATTCATGCGCAGGTTATTCCGGTTATCAAAACATTGGTTGCCTCATTAGGATTCGAACCTAAACAAGCAGATTCAGAGTCTGCTGTGCTACCGTTACACCATGAGGCAATGTGCTTCCAATCTCAAAAAAGACCGTCATCTTACTGAATTCGCGTGCTGAAATGCAATCCCGAATTCTACTCAACTAATACGCAATGGCATCAACACATAGAGAAAGGGAATTCCGCATTTAATCAACGCAGGACTGTGTCCATCTGTCATTTCGATATAGACTTCGTCATCATCCATATTTTTGAGAGGATCCATCACAAACTCAGGATTAAAGATAATTGAAATTTCTTTGCCATTGTATTTCACTGGAACCGTATCGCGCCCTTCACCAACCTCTGGCGTATTGGTGCTAATCGTCAATTGGTTGGCTGAAAAGGTCAACCGTGTCGCATTCGATTTATCAGTTGTGACTACCGACACACGACGCAAAGCCGCAAGCATACTTTCACGTTCCACTGTGACGCGCTCGTCACACGTTGCGGGAATCACCTGACGATAATTGGGATACACGCCATCGATCAATTTGCTACTCAATATCGTGGTCCCAATTTCAAACACCACTTGATTTTTCTGCGCGTAAATCTTCAAATCACCATCATTACCCAATATGCGGGTCAATTCATTCACAGCTTTGATTGGGAGAATCATTTCGGCTTCAGCCTCTGGCGGAAATTCGATTTCATGCTCAACCAATGCCAATCGCCGTCCATCTGTGGAAACCATGGTCAGCTTGCCTTCTTTGAACGCCAGTAGCACGCCATTCAACACATGACGCGTCTCATCCTGTGACACTGCATAGCTGGTCTTGCGCAACATTTCGCGAAAGGCACCCTGATCAATCCGGTAACAGAATTTACCCTCTGTCACAGGAACGGGTGGAAAATCATTTGTTGGCAAACCAATCACCTTGTAGTAGGTCGATCCGCTTTGCAAACTAGCTTCATCACCGTCGCTAACCTCGATCAAAATTTTTCCTTCTGGCAACTCCCGAACCATGTTGACCAGCCGGCGCATGGGCAAGGTTGTGCTGCCATTACGAATCATTTCACAGGCAACTTGACACCGCTCTGAAATATCCAGATCCGTTGTTGTGATGGCTAGCGTGTTGTTCTCGACGTGCAATAAGGCGTTCGACAAAATCTGCAACGTGCCTTTGTTGGAGACAACATTTTGCACGGTTTGCAAAGCGTCAAGAAAAGCTGCGCGATTAATCGAAAACTTCATGATTCAACTCCTTATCCAAGTTGGAAAGCATTCTCAACCCATAAAAGCAATCACTTTAGGCTATTATAGGTATTAAAGTAAAGAAAGATTAGTGGTAACAGTAGAGCATAAATTTTCTGTTGATAAGTACATAAGTTGTTATTAATTAGATACTTAAACTAACAGAAACCCGTTTATAAGTGTGATAATCACCGTGTGGTGATTGATAACAAAACAAAGAATTTTGCAAGGGGGTGTTTATAACAGGGGAGTTATGAAAAATCATGTTCATAAAATGACAAGCCTATTCACAGGTTATTAAAAGGGGTTTAGATCTGAAACATGGCAGGATCGCGACCCAATTTACGCGTTAATTCGCGCACAGAATCGCGTAAATCAGCTTCTACCTGGATGCGACCTTGAATCGTTTTGCAGGCATGCAAGACCGTTGCATGCGTTTTTCCAAAGGAATTAGCGATCTCCGGCAAAGAGGAACGAGTGAGTTTACGGCAGAGAAACATGGCAACTTGACGTGGTGCAGCCACAGATCGTGAACGCCGTTTACTGGACATATCAGTCATACGAAGATCAAAATAATCCGCAACCAAACGCTGAATATCATCAAAAGAGAGATCTTTTTGGCGCTCATTACTAAGCAAATCTTTGAGTAGATTTTGCAACATATCAATTGTCAATGTCATGTTTGGATTAAGAGACGCAAACGAAACAACACGCGTGAGGGCACCTTCAAGACTGCGCACATTTGATTTGATGTTATCAGCAATAAAAGTCAAAAGATCATTGGGTAACCGCACGGATGACATGGAGTGCTTGTAGCGTAAAATAGCTAGACGTGTTTCAAAATCAGGCGATTCAATCTCCGTGACAAGCCCCCATTCAAAGCGCGAGACCAAGCGAGGTTCCAGACCAGAAAGTTCGCGTGGGGGCAGATCACTGGTCATAATGATTTGCTTGTGACCGTCATACAACACATTGAAGGTATGAAAAAACTCTTCTTGTAAACTGTCTTTACCGGCCAAAAACTGAATATCATCAACCAATAGCACATCGGTGTTACGATATTTGTTTCGAAAGGCCATGGTAGCGCCGGCTTTGAGTGATTCTACATACTCATTAAGCAGCGTTTCTGAAGACACGTAAAAGACACTTGTGTTGGGCGAAGAGAGAACACGATGTCCCACAGCCTGCATGAGGTGAGTTTTACCAATACCGGTCTGGCCATAGATAAAAAGTGGATTGTAGGCGCGGCCAACGGATTGTGAAACGCCAAGTGCCGCCGCATGGGCAAAGCTATTGGAAGGCCCGGTCACAAAATTTTCAAAGGTGAAAATAGGATTCAGTAAACTAGGACTGGTTCCATTGTGAAATTTTGATTTTCGGCGGGGTAGCGGCGCGGGAGGCACAGGCGTATCCGCCACACGGGATGTGGTCGCAGTTGATTCCGTTTCAGCCGATTCCACGGCTTTGACTAAAAATTTGATACCAATATCTGTCGGCGCACCTGCTACGCGTAACGCATCGAGGATAAACTCGGTATAGTTGTCTTCAAGCCACGTTTGACAAAAATCATTATCAACGGTCAAAACAAAGAGACTGTCCTGAATGGTCACAGGATGAATGATTTCAATCCACCGGGAATAGACATCGGTATTCAGGACACCTTTGAGGTGACCACAAGCCTTAACCCATAATTCGGGAGCGTTCATAGTACGAAAAACCAGATAAAAAAAGTCGAGCGACAAAGGGAAATAAGAGCAAAAACAATTCCCTTCTGAATAGTAATGTTGAACCACAATTAAGGCACAGGAACAAGGGCAAAGAATAATCAATCCATGAACAGGTTATAAACAAAATCTGATACAATTCATAATTGCCTTATAAACAACAGGTTAGATACAAAATAAACTGGTTTTTAATCGCGTAGAAGGAGAAAAGCGAAAAGAGTTTTTAACAGGCACAAAGAGGGGCATTTTAACCGAGAGAGCGCAATCTTTGAAAACAGGTGTTAAAATGGATACACTAAACATCAATCATTATGTTACGTTTTAAAAACTTTTTTATTGGAAGGGGGGAGGATGAAATCAAGATGGGTCAGGTGGGGTCTGATTTTGGGGTTATCGGGTTTATTGAGTTATACGCGAGCTGCAGATGACTCACAAGCTGTACCCGCAGACGCACGGTTACTCATTGAGGAGATGTTAGATCGGGCGGTGACGGACCCGGAAGCACAAGTGGCAACAAAGCTCTGGGACACCTTCGCCTCTGCTGATGAGGTGCTAGCCGATTGGATCCTCCAAGATCTGGGGATTCGAGTTGGCGCGGAGCTGTTGACTCAGACCAACAGCCGTGCGCGCGTTCATGCTTTATTGACGCCCCACGCCCCCACACAAGATGCAAAGATCGCGAGTGCGCTATCGGCGTATCGACAGGCGTGTCAGAATCGTCGAACCCAACGCCTTGCGGCGTTACAAGAGCGTTTTCCGCGCTGGGTCTATGCGCGACATGCGGTCATGGGTGGTTCGCATTATGCGTATACCGAAGGACTTTCCGATGCGCAGGCGGAACGCACCTTTATCAAAGGATCGAGTCTCTGTTTAGCTGAGTGGCGCGATGGTCTCTGGCAAGAAAACGTGCTTTTGAACTCGCCAGAGGGTGTGATTCGTGATGTTGATGTGGACTTTAGTGGTGAGCGCATTCTCTTTTCGCATAAAAAATCAAATCTTGAGGATGACTTTCATCTCTATGAAATGACCTTTGCAACGCGTGCCATTCGTCAATTGACCGATGGTCTTGGCGTCGCTGATTATGAAGGATGTTATCTTCCGGACAACCGCATCATCTTCAACTCCACACGCTGTACGCAGATTGTTGATTGCTGGTGGACGGAAGTGAGCAATCTATATCGCTGTGAAGAGGACGGCAGTCACATATTGCGGTTAACCTTTGATCAAGTGCATGATAATTATCCGACGATTGCTGGAGATGGAACAATTCTTTACACGCGCTGGGAGTACAATGATCGGTCACAGATGTTTCCGCAACCACTCTTTCAAATGTCAGCGGATGGGACACAACAACGTGCGGTTTATGGTGAGAACTCCTGGTTTCCCACGACCATCATTCATGCACGTGCGATTTCTGGAAGCAGACGGATCTTTGCTGTTGCGACAGGGCATCATTCGCTGCAAGCCGGTGATTTAATTCAGATCGATCCTGCGCGGGGTCGTCAAGAAGCCGAGGGGGTCAGGCTCGTTGCGCCCCTCCGAAAAACAGAGGCCGTGAAGATCGATGCCTATGGGCAAGAGGGACCGCTCTTTCTCTATCCCTATCCCTTAGATCAAACAAGTTTAGTGGTGACCGCGTGCCCAGAAGGGTGGTTGCGGAAAGAGGGGCACGTGCAACGAAATCGTCAGGCCCCCTTTGGATTATATTGGATGGACGTGGAGGGTCATCGTGAACTGTTGACCACACGAAAGGGGTATCCGTGTGGTCGTGCGGTTCCTCTTTGTGCGCGCGTTCGTCCGCCACAGCGGCCTGATCATGTGGACTACACCTGTACGAAGGGGACTTTTTATGTGCAGGACGTATATGTGGGTGAACCCATGGAAGGGGTCAAACGCGGGACAGTCAAGACGTTGCGCGTTCTCAGTCTTGACTATCGTATGGCAGGGATTGGTCATAATAAAAACAGCGGTCCAGGTGGAGGTGCGCTGGTGTCCACGCCGATTTCCATTAGTCATGGCGCGTGGGATCCCAAGATCGTGGTGGGCGATGCCCCGGTCTATGCGGATGGATCCGTCTTTTTTAGCGTTAGCACGCGTCAACCTCTCTACTTTATGCTCTTGGATGATCAGGGGCGTATGATTCAGACAATGCGGAGTTGGACCACGCTGCAACCGGGAGAAAACGCATCGTGTGTTGGGTGTCACGAATCCAAGAACTCCGTACCCTTGGCAGCGAAGCGACCTACGCTGGCCTTAGCTGCGGGGGCGGCGGAGCTGCGGCTAATGAATGGGCCGCAACGTGGCTTTAGCTTTGTTAAAGAGGTCCAGCCGATTTTGGACCGGCGCTGCGTGAGTTGCCACAACGGCAAGGATGATAAAAAACCAGATTTGACTGGTTTGCCCGTGGTTGATGGTGTAGCTAAAAGAAGGTGGACCCGCTCGTACCTTGCCTTGACCCATTCAAAAACGGAAAAAATGTGGCCTTCTGGGGAGGCGTATGCAGGTAAGCCTGACCATCCCGTTTTAAATTGGATTACAGCGGGTTCGACGGTTAAGTTGATTCCACCGTATTTTAAGGGCTCAAATACCAGCAAACTTTTTACCCTGTTGGATCAGGGACATGGCAAGGGGATGACGCCAAACGAGAAAGCCATTCTTGCGTTGTGGGTTGATTTGGGTGTGCCCTTCTGTGGTGACTATACCGAGGCGGCAGAGTGGACAAAAGAAGAATGGGCGAAACATAAACGCTACAAGGAGAAGCGCGATCGTGCCGATGCTGAAGATCGTGCGACGCTAGAAGCCTTACGCCGAGCCTCGTAACGGGTTGGTGAGTGCACACGCGGGGGATATGCCCCACGCGTGTGCAGGGCGTGTGCTTTTCAATTGCCAATCCGGATACGGAAGAATCCGCTCGTGTGTAACCTAGGCAGCGTGACGGCATTGCTGATCGCTGTGGGCGGAAGATTGGTGGCGATCTCGATCCAGGGGCCGCTTGGGCTCTGCGCCATCTCTAGGTATTGCGTACGCGTGACACCGCCAATCCACATAATTTTGCTGTTGCCGTTCTCCAGACGCAAGGCAGTTAACGCGAAGCGTGATTGTGGATCAGTGGGGTTGGTATCTGCTTGCCACTCGGCCCAAGTTTGCATGCCGTCACCATCTTGATCCTCGAGCATGGCCTGAGCCGGATCATCCACAAAACCGTGGGCAAGGAGCCACGCACTGGGAACCGCCATGGTCATGTCGTTTGCAAGCACGGGATAAACAAACCGCGCTTGTAACGTCGAAGGCGAGAGCACCGTGAAACTAAGGGTCTCACCCGCGATTTCTGATTTATCAGGAGGTGTCAACCACGTATCCCGGGTATAGCCCGCTGCAGGCGATGCGTTAAAGTAGGCACGTGTGCCAACCGGATACCAAGCTTCTGCTGGGGTAATCATGCCGCCTGAGGTTGGCGTGGTCGTGATGCGATACGCACGGCGCCACTGCCAGATCAAGGTGAGGTCATTGGTAACCGCAAAGGTCACTTGCGACAACGCGCCAGTGGTTTGCTCAAGCCCCACCAGTTGCCATCCCATACACTCTTGACGAATGTCGGAAGAAAGCGCGGTGATGGCAGCCATTTGTGCAGAAACCAGTGTATTGTTGGTGACCGCATAGCTCCCTGCGGGTGGTTGCGCCGTTTTTGTGGTGTCGATCACGGTCAATGTCCAGGTACCCGCTGTGAAATGACCTGTAATAAATTGATTGGTAAGGACATCACAAAGAATCAGTTGTTTTTCACGTGTCGTGAAGTCTTGTGGTTCTGGCGGGTTGTTGTTGCACGCCACGGTATCGAGGTATGCGTGGTCGTTAGCGCTAAAGGTCACCGTGGCGCATTGATCACGAAAGAGGAAGAGGCGATCGGCTGTTACGCTACCAGGCCCCACTGCGTTGAGATTCAGGCTGTAGCCGCGTCGCACAGTCAGCGGGATCAGCGGGTGAGAGGTGGGATCATTACTTAAAACACGCAAGCAGGCGACATCCTCTTGACCATAGGCCAAAGCCGTGGGATCGATCTGTGCCGTTAGCAAGGCATTACTCGTGGCGGGCAAGATACCGCCCCAAGTATCTTGTGTGTGCAACCAAGCGGGCTTCGGCTCATCAAAAGAGAAGGGTGTGACACCAGCCAGATACCAGCCTTCATCTGTGACAAACCCATCTGAGCCAAATTCAAAACGAATACTCACGTGGCATCCCTCATAGGCAGAGAGATCCAGCACATAGGTCTCCCAGCCCAGACCGAGTCCGCCTAGACACGGCTGGTCTGCGGCAAAAGGAGAATCTGGATTATCGACAATCAATCCGGGATAGCCTCCCACAGGTTCAATAATTTCAAAGGAGAGGCCACCATTGGTTGAAATCCCGATCACCGCGCCATCCCAATAGTAATTTCCGCTGTCAAATTCAGTTTTCATCCACTGACGGAAGAGCACGCCGCCGCCGGGGCCAACGGTAAAGGCAGGGGTATCCAACCACGCATGGCAGCTATTCGGGTAGAGACGTGTCAAGGGGTTACCACAATACCAAACCGCAGACCCATCCCATGTGCGATTGGTGGAGAGACTCCAAGCATTCTCTGTTCCGGCTGCGTGCCACCCACTGTTGGTAACGCTCAACGGTGAGGCCGCAGCCGCGACGCACGTCGTCCAAACCAGATCAGGGCCTGCCAGATTGGCAACAGTGAGCGTGGCATTGGTGGGGGTACTGCTCAGATCAAAGCGAGCAAACTGTTGGGGTGTCACCTGCATCCAGGGTGCATCATAGCCAGCGAGAACCGTATACGTCGGCGAAACGGCATAATAGTCGGCAAGATAATAACCTACGAGGTCAATGGCGACGACATAGTAGGAAACCTCCTTGGTGCCGAGTGCTGGCGGATCAATCTGCGCTGCAAAAAGATCTGTGTCGAGCCATGACATCTCAACCTGTTGCCAAGTGGCATCCCCGGCTTCTTGCCAGTAAAGAAACACGCCTTCAACAGAAAGATTATCCGTCACAGTGGCGCGTATTTGCCATGGTGGGCGTTCGAGATGTGGCGTGGTTAGAGCGTGCACGGTAATTTGCGGTAGCTGGGGGAAACTGGTTGGATCTTGCGGGTTGGTGTTATCCAAAAACTCGTACAGATTGATCCAGCCATCAGCATCGAGATCACTGTCCGAGTCACGCGAGGCGTCGGGATCATTGAAATAGCGCAGTTCCCACCAGTCGCTCAGCCCGTTCCCATCACTGTCCTGCCAGAAGGGGAGATAATCGCCACGCACTGTGCGGGGGTGATCCATCAGAATATCCCGAGCCGGATTCTGTGCCACGGAGGTCTCGTCCGGCCAGCGCGCGTTATCCACATACCAGCCACAGAAAGCATAGGGAGTACTGCCGACAAATCCAAGTTCAAGGGCATATTCTGTGGTTGCCAGTGCATGGTTGGTGTACCACGTGACGACCGGTTCAAAGAGCTGTCCCGTATCAGCCAGACGATAGACGTTCGTTAATGCGAATGCTTCCTCCCAAAGCCAAGTTAGCGCGCTGGGTTGAGAGAGTGTGAGTGTCAGGTTGTTGGTTCTGCCGCTGGCCGGGACATCCCCGCTTCCTGTCCAGCCCACACAGGTTGCGCCCAGACCATTGCCGTGAACAACCCAAGTTGGTG
>CAZSUM010000038.1:0-14322 GCA_964610015.1 uncultured Lentisphaeraceae bacterium | reverse complement strand
GCGGATAGGACGTACAAGCTGCGTTTTCCGGCGGGTGCGGGATACGGCAAAGTCGGGTAATGGCGCTTATCCGTCCTATGACCCTTCAATGATCGACGATAGGCCATAGCATCATTGGAAAACGCAAGGCGTCTATATCGACCGCAGGAAAAAGGAGAAAACTCCAAGGTAGACGCATTGACCCGTTGGGTGCTATATTTTTGAGACTACTAAATTGGGTATTGTTATCCTGTAAATAAACAAAGGGAAGCGTTGATGAGAAAACCAATTGTTTCGCGTCGTCATTTTTTAGCTGGCACTGGTGTGGCCTTGGCCATGCCAACTTTAATTTCCACCGGATGTGCAGGATTAAGGAAAGGATGCGTTGCCCGTCGCCCAGCGCCATCTGATCGCCTGAATCTCGGGTTTATCGGATACGGAACCATGGCGCATGACAATATCGGAAACTTCCTGAATAATGAGAAGGTTCAGGTTGTTGCCATCTGCGATTGCAACAAAGAGTCGGGCCTTTACGGGTATCGTGCTGAACGTCTCGGTGGCCGTGACCCCGGACAGCGCCGCGTTAATCAATTTTATGCTGAGAAGTTGAAGACTCCTGACTATCGGGCGTGTAGCGTGTATGCGGATTTCCGCGAAATGCTGGAACGGGATGACCTCGACGCGGTTGTCATCAGTACGCCAGATCACTGGCATGCGATTCAGGCCATTTGGGCCGCCCGCAAGGGACTACACATCTACGGACAGAAACCGATGTCGCTCTGTATTGCCGAAGGCCGTGCCATGGCGGATGAAGTCAAACGCGCGGGCATTACCTTCCAGGTGGGATCACAGCAACGGTCTGACAACTATTTCCGGATGGCCTGTGAATTTATTCGCAACAACCGCTTAGGAAAACTTGAGCGCATTGAAGTTGGGTTGCCAGGCGGACACTCTCTTTTTGGAAAAACTGGCGCGGATGCCAGCATGGAGCCACTCCCGCAACCACCGCCTTATATCGATTTTGACATGTGGCTGGGACCGGCCAAGAAACGTCCGTTTATTCCCGCGTTGCATCACCCCCTCTCTTGGCGTGCCAGTTTGGACTACTCAGGTGGTATGATCACGGATTGGGGCGCGCACCATCTTGACATTGTTCAATGGGCATTGGGCAAGGACGCCTCGGGTCCGGTCGCCATTGAAAACATCAAGGGGGATGTGCCGCCACCGGATGCGGTCTTCAACACCGTGCCAGACTACAGCTTCGAAGTCGTTTACGCAGAAGGAACGCGCGTCTTTGTTTCCAACAAGTTCAACAATGGTGTTCGCTTTGTCGGTGAAGGCGGCAAAGAAATCTTTGTCACACGCGGCAAACTAGAAACCAAGCCGGAATCGCTTGTTCGCGAAAAGCTCTCCGAGAACGAGATTCATCTCTACAAGAGCGGACAACACGAACGGAACTTTATTGATTGTGTTTACAGTGGTGAGCCAACGATTGCGACCTGTGAGATTGGACATCGTTCGATCACCATTGCACATCTAGCCAATATCGGGTTGCGTCTGGGACGCGAGAAGGTGCAGTGGGATCCCAAACGTGAACGTTTCATCAATGATACTGATGCGGACAAGTTAATTTCACGCGGTTTGCGAAACCCGTGGACACTGGATATGAAAGTCTAATATGGCGCAAGAGTGGAACATCCGGTCGCGAGGGCATGTATGCGCTATCTGCATGCAGCCCTTTGTTGATAAGCAACCCTGCGTCTCAGCGTTGCGTGAGCGTGAAAACAGCTACGAACGCCTAGATTGCTGTATGCCCTGTTGGCGCAGCACAGCGCGCGACTGGGAGCCTTTCAGCTTTTGGGAGAGCACGTACGAAGCTCCCGCACCTGTGTCTGCCAAGCATGAGCCGGTCAAAAAAGAAACCGCTGAAAGCCTCCTTCGGCGGTTAATCACGCTTGAAGATCCTGCCATGCAAAATGTGGTCTACGTGCTGGCCGTCATGCTTGAACGTGGTAAGCAACTCATTGAGCGCGATGCCAAACCACAAGAGCGCGGTGGCATCCTACGTATCTACGAACACCGTCATAGTGGCGACACGTTTGTTGTGCTTGACCCGCGTCTGCGTCTCGATCAGTTGGGACCCGTACAGCAGCAAGTGGTCGCTCTGCTAAGTGGCACACACTCGCTTGAACCCGAAGAATCCACACCCCCACCTCAACCGGCAGAACCCACACCCCCATCTGAACCCAAAGAACCCACACCCCCGACAACCCCAGCCCCATGACCTTCGATCTGATCATACGTCACGGACAACTGATAGATGGCAGCGGAGCAGACGCATATCCTGCCGATGTGGGCATTACTGCGGACCGCATTGTCGCTCTGGGTCCTCTTAGCGAAGCGTCAGCCACCTGCGAAATTGATGCGACGGAGTGTGTGGTCGCGCCGGGATTTATTGATGCGCATGCTCATTCTGATGCGTACCTGTTGATCGAACCGGATGCCCCTTCTAAATTGTCACAAGGCATCACCACAGAGGTCAATGGACAATGCGGCGGATCAGCCGTGCCCCGACTCGGCCAAGCGCGGCTCTCTTCAGATTGGGCATCACAAACATATCCGCGTTTGACTGAACAAGGCTTGGTTCCGTCAAACACCCCTGGCCCAACTTGGCAAACCGTGGCGGATTATCGCCGCTTGTTTGACGCTGTCCGTCCAGCACTGAATACTGTTCAGATGATTGGGCACAACACTTTGCGTGCGGGTGTGATGGGATACGACCCGCGCCCGGCCACCCCCGATGAACTGCGAGAGATGTCCCGTCGGTTGACGCAAGCGCTTGAAGAAGGCGGCTGGGGCTTGAGTACAGGCCTGATCTACCAACCCGGCAAATACGCAACAGAGGATGAAGTCTTGGCGCTCACGCGCACGGCAGCGGAACAAGGCGGCATGTTTGCCACACACATGCGCAGCGAGGGCGACAGGCTGCTGGAGTCGGTGCAACAGGTAATAGAACTTTCGCGAGCCACCAACATTCGGGTTCAGATCTCTCATCTAAAAACTGCAGGCAAAGAGAATTGGCATAAGATTGACGCCTGTCTTGACCTGTTCAAACAGGCCCATGCTGAAGGCCTCCCCGTTGGAAGCGATCGCTACCCCTATCTGGCCTCTGGCACCGATCTGGATGTGCTTCTGCCTGACTGGGCGTCCGCTGGTGGTCGTGATGCGATTCTCAAAAATCTTCGCACACCAGAAACTCGAGAACGCATCATCCACGCTTTGAACACGAGCACACGGGACTGGTCTTCGGTCATGATCGGTGGAGGCTGGCATGAGGAGGTTCGGGTTTTCAGTGGCCGAACCCTCATCGATACTGCAACCGAACTGAAATTGAGCCCAGGGGAAACCGTCTGCCGGTTTATTGATTTGGATGACACACGTACCGGTGCCTTCTTTTTTGGCATGTGTCAGGAGAATCTACACCGCATCTATAGTGAGTCGTGGATCATGCCGGGGAGTGATGCTTCTTTGCGAGCCCCCTGGGGCCCCTTAGGTCAGGATCATCCGCACCCACGTGCCTATGGAACGATGCCACGCTTCTTGCGCTTGCTAACTGGAGCTGAGTCTGGCTTTGCGAAGATCTGCTGTTTAGAAGAGGCGATCCGTCGGATGACCAGCCTGCCTGCGCAAACCTTCGGGATTCGGCAACGAGGAACCCTGACGCCCGGTTACTTCGCTGATCTGGTCGTATTTAACGCCAAAACGTTTCGCGAACGATCCACCTATGCGAGCCCTCACCAGTTTGCGGAGGGCCTGCGACAGGTCATTGTCAACGGCGTAACCGCCTTTGACTGCGGCACCTTTACGGGCAAGCGCAGTGGACGGTTCTTGACACGCTGAGACTTAATCGTCATCCACAACGTCTGAGGCATCAAGCGGGTGATTGCTTAGCAATTCAGCGACTGCTTTCGCAAAAACCCGTTTTGCCTGACTCAACGGGAGTTTAATTGTACAGCCCGCCGCACGCTCATGACCGCCTCCGCCAAACTGACGTGCGAGCACGGTTGCATCTAGCGGCTGACGTGTCCGGATGCTGATTCTTGTTTCAGCGTTATCCGATTCATTCCCATAGTAAAAGATCGCTACGCGATTGCCGATTAAGCTTCGGGGGATTTCAATCACATCCTCTGCGTCCGCTTTGGTCCCACCCGTATCCTCAAAGTCTTGGCCCGTGAGCGTCACCGTCGCAACCGTATTATTCTCTGATACCGTGAACGTGCGAAAAGCCCGGCGCTTAAGCTCCATCGAGATACGGGTGAAAGAGCAATAGAGCTTGTCATTGATAAACGCGGTTCGCACCCCATAGCGCAACAGATCTGCGCCACAGCGCAAAGTGGTCGGAGTTGTCTGATCGTAGGCGAAACGTCCTGAGTCTGTAATGATCGCCACCCAGAGAGCCTCTGCCGCCAAGGTATCGAGCGGCCATCCCGCCTTACGCGCGAGTTTCCAGATCATTTCACCCGTCGAGGAGGTTCGAAGGGAAATCCAGTTCCAGTTTCCGAAAAGCGTATTGGTCCCATGGTGGTCGATATTGATAACCGGTAGTTTCTGCGCCAAGGGCTGAAGCTCCTCCGGTAGCCGATCAAACGCGCCACAGTCCACGGAGATCATCAGATCAAACTTTTTGCTGGCAGCCTCGGTTGGCAAAATCAACTTTTCAACACCGTCTAGGAACGCGGGCCCGCCAAGGCCTTTGCGTTCCGCCGTGGCAACAGCGTGAATGCCTGCTTGGTTAAGCAAATGCGTCAACGCGATCATGCAACCCAACGAATCACCATCTGGGCGAACATGTCCAGTCACAAGAATGCACTTAGCCTGTTTGATGATTCCAATCAGTTCGGCGGGTGTTGCTCTCTTTTTTTGTGGGTTCTGCTTCTTCATAATCAAACGCTCATCGAATCTGCCCTTGGCCTTTGACCAGATACTTGTAGGTGGTCAACTCTACCAAGCCCATCGGACCACGGGCATGTAGTTTATCCGTACTGATTCCCATTTCAGCCCCCATCCCAAACTCGCCCCCATCGGTAAACCGAGTTGAGGCATTCACATAGACAGCGGCTGAGTCCACTAACTTGAGGAACTTCTTGGCATGCGAGGTGTTCTCAGTGACAATCGCATCGGAGTGGTGCGATCCGTACGTATTGATATGGTCAATCCCCTCAGCAAGATCAGCCACCACACGTACCGCAAGAATCAGGCTCAAATACTCGGCAAACCAATCCTGCTCGGTCGCCGGCAGGCATACAGGTAACAATGCACATGCGACAGGACACCCGCGCAACTCAACATGTCGCCGCAGCGCCATCTCCGCAAGTTTTGGTATAAAACGTGGGGCCACATCTTGATGCACCAACACGGTTTCCACCGCATTACAAACCCCCGGACGCTGACACTTGGCATTCTCGACAATCGCAATCGCTTGATCGCAATCCGCTGCATCATCAACCAAGATATGGCAAACCCCTTTGTAATGCTTGAGCACAGGGACACGCGCGTGTTCCACAACTGCACGGATGAGCGATTCGCCGCCACGTGGGATCACCACATCAACGCGATCATCCATCCGCACCAGTTCACGAACCGCCTCACGATCCGTAGTGCCAATCAACTGCACCGCGTCTTTGGGCATTCCAGCGGCAACACCCCCTGCTCGAAGTGCCTGAACCAGCGCTTGATTGGAGTGAAAAGCCTCCTTGCCACCCCGCAGAATAACAGCATTGGACGTTTTAACGCAAAGTACCGCCGCATCCACAGTCACATTAGGTCGTGACTCGAAAATAATCGCCACCACGCCAAGCGGAACACGACGTTTTTCGATCACCAGTCCGTTCGGGCGTTTGATCCGCGTCATCAATTTACCCACAGGATCTTTCAGACTCGCCACTTCTCGCACACTCTCAACCAGCGCATCCAGTCGCGAGTCGGTCAAGGTCAGGCGGTCCAGCATGGCATCAGCGAGATTGTTGTGGCGGGCCTCTTCGAGGTCGCGCTCATTTGCGGCCTTGATCTGATCCCGTTCACGGTCGAGCTCATCTGCAATCCCATGGAGAATCGCGCACTTCTTGCGCGACGACAGACAAACCATCTCACGCGACGCCTGCAACGCCCGATCGCCGATATCTCGAATCATGTCATGAAGGTCCATTCGCGTCTCTCCTGAGCTACAGTTTTTAAAGCGCACTGCTGAGAATGAGTGTGCCCGTATCCTGTCCGGCCATAATCTCTGTCAGAACCTGAGGTGCACGGCCACAGGCAACCACCACGCCACACCCGGCCTTCACGGCAATTTGTGCAGCTCGAAGTTTAGAGTCCATGCCCCCTTTCGAGAGCCCCGACTCTTGTTCAGGGGTTACGAGCGCAAACGCATCGCTGAGGTTCTCAATGCACGCAACCCGTTTACCCTCTGCATCCAATACGCCATCAACAGTGCTGAGAATAACGAGAATATCTGCGCGTACCAACTTGACCACCAGCGCAGCCAGATAATCATTATCCCCAAGCGATAAATCCGCCTTGATCTCCTCATCAGCTACCGCGTCATTCTCATTGATGATGGGAATCACATTCCGGCGGATCATATGCTCCATGGTCCGTTTCGCATTTGCAAAGCGAATGCGATGCTGAAAATCAGCATGCGTCAGCAGAATTTGCCCAATGGTAATCTTCTCTGTGCCAAAAAGATCCTCATAGCAAGCCATCAGGCGTGCCTGTCCCACAGCCGCACACATCTGGAGGTCCGGCACACTGGAGGGGCGAGCCGTAAGCCCTAAGGCTTCGACCCCGGCACCCACCGCGCCTGACGAGACCACCAGAATTTCGTACCCTTTGTGATGCAAAGCAGAAATCTGCTCAACAAGGGCCTTGAGCGGGTCCATGTCCAGTCGACCAGATTTTTGCGCGATGACACGCGTGCCGATCTTAACAACAATCCGCCGGGCCTCCGGCAAAAATTCACGATAACGGTGTTCGACATTCATAGGCTGAGCAATCCGAATCATGGGTTTCAAATAAAGAGATTTATTTTAGAGCATCCCGCAGTGGAACGCAATCGTTCCTGCGAAGCGTCAACTCCCAAAATCAACATACACACAAGACAAAAACGCCATATCATTGGGGCTTACAATGAATAGGGACTAAGCTCAAAGGATTTATTACCCCCGTGCTTAGTCCCGTTTATCTCGGTACGTAATGGCTTATGAAGCGCCGAGTTGATACCGTACAAAGCGTTTGATCTCGATCTCGTCACCCGTGGCCTTAGCACACGCATTGACAACATCCGTGATCGACTGCTTGGGCTCTTTCACAAAGGGCTGATGAATCAAACAGACATCCGAGTAAAATTTCTGAACCTTACCCTTGAGAATGTTCTCAATAATGTTTTCCGGCTTGCCCTGGACTTGGTTGCGATAGATATCCTTTTCGGCCTCGACCACATCAGCCGGGACCTCTTCAGGATTCAACCAGCGAGGCGCCGATGCAGCGATTTGCAAGGTCAGGTCATGAACCAATTCACCAAAGGCTTCGCTAGCGGCTGTCTCCGTTTTCTTGCAGGAAACTTCGACCAGCACGCCCACCTTACCACCCATGTGGATGTAAGAAGCGACTTGTCCAATACCTTCCAGCATATAACGCGCAGTACGCCGAATCTTCACGTTCTCGCCAGTCTGCGAAATAATGGTCATCAGCTCTTCTTTCATCGCGCCATTGATATCATCAATGCCTGAAAGAACTTTTTCTGTGACAGCCTTAACAAAGTTTTTAAAGTTGTCCGTCTTCGCCACAAAATCAGTCTCGGTATTGATTTCAGCCATACCGATGGTTTTTCCATCATCCGACGCCAACGCCATGATGATGCCCTCTTTCGATTCCTTGTCTGCGCGTTTGACCTGAATAGCCAAGCCCTTTTCACGCAAAGCCTTGATGGCGGCATCCATGTCGCCATTTGAATCGATGAGTGCTTTTTTACAATCCATCATGCCTGCATTGGTCCGCTGACGCAGATCATTGATGACGGCAACTGTGATATCTGCCATGGGAAAACTCCTAATGTTTAGCTGATTGAAAAACAGACGGTCTGCCGGCTTCTCCGGCAGACCGGATGTGGGATTCTCACTCGGCAACAGGCGTTGCGGCTTCTTCTGCGGGCGCTGCGGCTTCTGCAGGCGCTGCCTCGGCAACAGGTGCTGCTACTTCTGCAGGCGCTGCCTTCTTAGCAACAGGCGCTGCGAGTTCATCAGCCGGTGCTGCGACTTCCGCTAGTGCTGCGACTTCCGCAGATGCTGCCGTAGAAACCGCAGACACGACTTCAACAGCGGCGGCCTTGGCATCCACTGCCTCCTTGGCTACTTTAGCGGCACGTTTGCGCGTCTCGTTCAGCTTAGCCTTGGCATCTCCTCCGCCCCCGTCCTTGTCCTTATCCTTGGCCGACGCCTCTTTGCGTGACTTGCGGGCGGCGCGTTCCTGCGCATCCATAGCCGACTGCTCGGCTTCTTTCTGCTGCTGACGCTCAGTGGCAATGCGAGAATATTCATCGCTTGCCTTCTTGATCACTTCAGCCAACGCATCCGCAATCATCTTGATGCCACGCACGGCATCGTCATTGCCAGGAATCACGTGATCGATCGGATCAGGATCAGCGTTTGTGTCCACCACCGCGACAACCGGAATCCCGAGGCGAGCGGCTTCTTTGATCGCGTTCTGTTCGCGGCAAATATCAACCACAAACATCGCGCCCGGCTTGCCTTCCATCTCAGCGATACCGCCGAGATTGCGCTGCAACTTATCGAGTTCGCGACGCAGGTTTGAAGCCTCTTTCTTATGAACCGAAAGCACGCCGTTATTATTGCGGCCCATGGCTTCAATCTGACGCATACGACGCACACTGCGACGAATGGTCTGATTGTTGGTAAGCGTACCACCCAACCAACGATCGGTCATATGGAACTGGCCACAAGCAACAGCCGCTTCACGCACCGTCTCTTGAGCCTGCCGTTTGGTCGCCACGAAAAGAACTTTTTTACCAGCAAGCACGGTATCGCGTAAAAAGGCAGCCGCCTCATCAATCAACGCCACCGTCTGTGTCAAATCGATAATGTGGATTCCGTTGCGCTTATCAAAGATATAGCGCTTCATCTTGGGATTCCAACGTTTGGTTTGATGACCGAAGTGCAACCCTGCATCTAACAGGTCTTTGAGCGTGAGCCCAGTCAGGCTCGAGACAGGCATTTCCATGAATAAACCCTCAATTTTGAGCAAACAGAACCGACCACTGAAACAGACATGATAGCCTGTCAGGTAAAGATTCCGGGTCTGCCCGGATTAATCCGCTTTGACGCGCCACTCCTGATTGTGGCACCGTCTTCGCTTCCGCACGTACAAATCACTCGACAAGCCGTGCTGGTTAGTGAACCGCAAAATTTACCGATTCTGGCGGATGATGTCAAGCATACGCAGATCAAACCCATACCCGCATTACCACACAGTAGCAACGCCTCCCCCTTCGGAACGCCGTAGCCTTGGCAAAGGTGCCGAGGCGTCCGCATAGCAGAGAATCTTGACCTGCGGACGTTTCGGGGAAACATCCCTACCAAAGCCCCTACCTAACATCCCTGCCCATCCATCCCGTTAATCTGCTTCGTTCACTCATGCAATAATGCACTCATGCACTCCCACACTTCTCGTGTCTCACTTCTCTCTTTTTTCGTGTCTTTTGTGTCTTTCGTGGTTCAAAAATATTGATCATATGCGATCATCCCCTCCGCAGGGGGAGACATCCCTACCAGACACCCTACCTGATGTCATTCTCCGTTGACACCACGGGCAACCGTCAAAGCGCTTAGTGTGTCAGCTTGACCGTTGCCAACCGATTTAGGCTAACGCCTGCTTCTGCGGCCTCAAGCGTAAGTTCGCGATGCACACCAGGGGGGACTCGGACCATGAACTTGCCGCTGAAGCGTCGACAGGCCAACGCCTCTGGAATAGGCTCTCCCGACTGTTTCATATCTGCAATGACATCCGCGACGACCTTCCGGATGCCCCGAAGCGAAGCTTCTGGGGACCCGGCTAACCAACTCAGACTAGGGAACTCTGCGCAGAGACCTACGTACTCCTGATCATCATCCGACCAAGTCACGCGATAGGTATAGTGATCATTTTGCATGGCCTTCATACTCCAACCTCTCAATCGCTTTCAGGACTTGTTGTACCTGATATGCCTTTGCCTTGCCCTTGAACCCCTGAATGTTGACCCGTGGGTCCCCTTGCCATGGGGTCTTGTAGACGCGATGGCTCGTGCCCTTCTGGCGGGGCTGTCCAAAATAATGGTCACAAACGTGACACGCATCCGCAAAGCGAATGCTCTTCGGCGTTCTTCGCATCTGCTCAACTATGTCTTCAACTCGCGCCATGTCGTTATAGTATCACTATTGATATTGGCGTCAAGAGCCAACCGTCCTACGTAGCGATGCTAAATATACCCTCAGATTGATCAAAAACCGTCATCGCAGTGCGATGTTGCATGTTATGACGAGGCGGGCGTGTAACGAACCGCACATTCCCTCGGCGCATTCCCCATCGGGACGCCGTAGCCTTGGCAAAGGTGACGAGGCGTCCGCATAGCAGAGAATCTTGACCTGCGGACGGTTCGGGGAAACATCCCTACCAAAACGCCCTACCTAACATCCCTGCCCATCCATCCCGTTAATCTACTTCATTCACTCATGCAATAATGCACTCATGCACTCCCACATTTCTCTCTTCTCTCTTCTCTCTTTTTTCGTGTCTTTTGTGTCTTTCGTGGTTCAAAAATATTGATCATATGCGATCATCCCTACCAATACCGCCAATCGTTACAGCTCGCCAAGAACCATACGGGCATGCTTTGAATACACCCCTCTGGGGTCATTGGCATAAGCGCGCAACACCTTCTCGCCCGCGCCCTTGTAGTCACCAATATTAAAGAGTGCCCGCGCACAGGCAATTTCCCGTAGACAGTCGGAACGTTCTTTATCACCGGATTGATTTGCATATCCCTTAATGATTGGCATCTCCGTTCCAATCACAAAGCTTTTGCCACCAACATCAGGAATTGCCAGCATATTCGCGAGGGCGGGAGCTGCTGATTTATCGTTGATCGACTCAAAGGCCAGTGCCAAGGCGCGATAGTGTGAAAACTCACTCTCACTCTTCAATGCTTTAGCTTTTTTGATGAGAGCGGGAATTGCCTTTGTAGAGTGGGCACGCCCCAGTGCGATAATGTAACTATCCACCCAACTGACACTACGATTGAACTGCCCCATACCGCGGAAGTTCCAGCCTTTATCCCACGCCATATTGTTTAGGTTATCAATCAGAAGGTCTTCCCCATCCTTGTGCCCCATCATGGCCAAGACATGCGCATAGATAAATTTAGCTTCAGGTGTTGAACTCTGAGCAAATGCTTTTTTCAGAAGCGGAATGCTACGTTCATAGTCGGTCAGGATGACCGACAACCCCTTGTACTGATCAGCGATCTCTTGAACTGCCTGAACAAACCGTGCGTCAGCAAGCGGGAAGTTGTCCTGCATGGTCAGAACGTCTTCGGGTATAATCTTCTTTTCAATCAGCTTCTTTTGAACTGCCTTGATATCCACATTGCGTAGTTCTACCCCGGCTTTAATTGTTTCCGCAGCAACCACGCCAGCAGCATAGCCCTGATTTTGGATATCAGGCTGCATCCTTAGAATGGGCATCGCATCGCGATGCGCACTAATCCCCAAGCCAATCACCAAAAGACCATTCAGTTTTTTGGGCAGCATACAACGCAACGGCAGGTTTACCATCATGGCCTGGTGTCCGGGATCTTCAATAAAGTACTGCTCATGCACCGTGTAGCCATGAGAATCAAAGTTGCTTCGTGTCTGAACAACAACATCGGGATAGGTACGGTTATTCATCACATCCATAGGCGACATATAAAAAGCGCCCACCATCCGACGACGTTCGCGACTGTTAATGACCTGGGCCTGATCCCAGATATTACCCTTCATATTCATGCGAGTCCGCAGAGCGAAAAAGAACATATCTGCGGCATCGGTATCATCCAAGAACCCGATATCTGTGTTGGTATAACTGGAGCCCAACTTTTTGGGAGTTTGTCCAACCCCCTGTAAAGCAATCTCATCTTTGTTGATAAACTGGGTTTCCACACCCGCCATTGCAGGCAGAACTGAGTTGCCTGTTGCATCAATGGCGACCTGACAGCGAATGACGCCGCGTTCACCTTGCGGTGTAACCACCACCACACCGGTCAATTTATTTTCCTCAACCACGACCCCTGTGACCAAGGTGCCATACCAGACTTCAGCCCCGGCTTTACGATTCTCGGAACGATACCACTCTGATTTAGCCTGCGAAAAAACCGCCCCGGTTTTCTTAACGCCTTCATCAATCTCGGTGGTAAAGCCAACACGGTTACCGTAATAATAGATGCCAATCAAACCATCGGTCGAAACCCCGCCCATCTTATGTATGTACTCACAGACAATCGTTTTCATACCCTGCCGAGCGGCACTGATACCAGCGGGAGCTCCGCCAGTTCCGGCACCCGCAACAAGCACATCGCATACAGCCAGAACCGGCAATTCGCGAGCATTCACAGTGACTGATCCGGTTACGTTGCAAAGATAAGGAGGGAATCCCTCATCCACCTCCAACACGCTGCTCTTCTGACCCGCTGTTTGGGCTGTATAAATCGATTGGATATTTTTCATCGGCGCACGTTTCTTGGAAACTTTTGCTGCAGCCGCGCCAACAACTTCACCGACGGCCATCAAATTACCCGGCTTCAGCATCTCAGCCGCTGCTTCCCGCGAGAGATCAGCCATCGCACTCAGGACAAAAAGATTCTCTGTTTGCTGAGGTTTAAAACAGTTGATATCCATTTTATCAACCCCCTGCCATAACCCTTTCGAAGAGCCAACACATTTGATGTGATCAGGGGCAACGAAAAAGAGCTGATCTGCTTCATCCAGTTGGGTCGGCACAAAGGTCAAATCCCGGGCACGCTGTTCTGCCTCGGCAAAGGAGCGTACGGATCCATCTTTCATCATCAGATCAATCTCACACTCGTACATACGCCCTTTAATCAAAGCGGGCATGTCGGCAGGAGCTTTAATACCTGTTACCGGAGCATCAAAAACGCCAAACAACTCTTTTACCCGAACGCCCTCAGCTTTTGGAGCCTCTCCAGCCACAACCACCCGTTTAAAGGTATATCGATCGGCTGGAAAAGGAGTTGCCTCAGCTCCGGCTGCGCGAGCCACAACACCGCGCTCCGTGGCATCAATAATAACTTTAGCTTTTACGCACTGGCGGCCACTCCGGTTCGAGATAATCACGCCAGCGGGGTTGCCCTTTTCATCAACCAGAATTTCTGAGGAGGCGCAACCCGTAATAAAGGAGATGCCCGCATCCAAAAGCGCTTGATCTAAAAACCGTTTCACTTTAAAAGGCGTCGTACTCATCACAGGCGGTAGCTTATTCGCATGGTCCTCTTTAGAATAAATCTCCACTTCCCCCAGTAACTGACGAGGGCACTCATCGGCTTTAATGGCCTTGATCTTTAGATTGCGGTATTTGCCCTTAACGGGAATTTGATAAACCACGCCCTCTTCTTGTCCCGTCTTCTCTGACTCGTTCACGTGAGCAATGGGGTTCCATTTCCCGGCCTTATCTAGCCCTAAAAGTTCAATTGATTTTGTCCCAAAAGATTTATTCTGACTACGGCTGTAGGCATAAACCAAAAGGCTCTCAATCGTGCTCTCTTCGGTTAAATCAATCGTTATCTCGACATCTTCATTAAACTGAACACTATCACTGGGTGCATGGTCCCATTTACCGTCAGCCAACATACGACCAGATCTATCCAGATGTATAGGATCGGCTTTCTTGTTGAACTGATAGAGAAAAGGAGTGGTCGCTCTAACGGGTTGTTCAGGAGCAAAGATTGTTTTTAAAAGCGCACAGCGAGTATCCTCATTTTCACTCAGACGCAGGCGATAGGTGGCCGCCATATCCTCCCCGAGAAAAGGACGCTGAGCAACGAGAAATACCGAGGCCCCCGCTTCTTTAGCCTTGCAGGCTGCCGCGACTGCACCGGAAGACCCCCCTATAACCACAACATCCACATCCTGAACAAGTTTCAACTGTTTTGCAGGTTCAACAACGCCCGCGCCACGCAAACTCAAACTTAGGATCCCCATAACGGCCAAGAGTACATTTCTCATATTCATCTTCTCCTTGCAC
>CAZSUM010000037.1:11065-14498 GCA_964610015.1 uncultured Lentisphaeraceae bacterium | reverse complement strand
AAAACCGAAAGAACGGCAAGCACACCCGTTAAGGTAATGGGCGAAACTCTCAAGAGAAACAAACTGCTCTCCCCCACATCCACCTTCCCATGCAACCATGCGTTTCGCGTACGATGGAGCAGCGGAGTTAAGAGCGCGATAACAGCCGATAGCAAACAAGCAGCACCCAAAACACCATACTCGCAAAGATATTGAATGCTATCATTCAAGACACAGGCTTGATTCTTTTTGACCAGCACCCAATCCTGAGAGGTTAGATGTAACCCGACGTTATGAAAGAACCCGTCAACCCCACACCCTACCCATAAGTGATCCTGCCAGAGTGCAAGCGCCGCTGACGTACGAACCTGTTTTTCAGCCATCAATTGCTTCCAATATTCGTCTATCGACAACACATTGCCTATTTTTGAAGAGAGTGGATTATCAGGCCAAATGAAAACGAGGAACAGCACCAGTAATGCGCTCATGGCAAGAGTCGCAAGCACTAAAAGAAAGTAAGTTTTCTTTGCAGTCTGGCGCCCTAAATAGACGATCCAATAAACAAAGAGCAGGATTCCTAAAAAACTATATAGACACACTGCAAACGTATTGGCAAAAAAAAGCATGCCAAACAGGTTACCGAATATTCCAACAAAATAGAGAAGTGCCGTATGTTTCTGATGGCGTGACAAGGCCTCTGCCATTAACCCCATAGCCATCACTTGCCAGAAACCGAAAAATGAACCGCTTGCCATAGCATCCGCTGTCGTCAGCGCTTCAAAAGCAGAAGATCCTACACGACACGTTTGCAAAACAGCAGCCACAGCCACGCCCCCACTGAGAATTGCAAGCGCTTGCAGTAACATTCGTTTAGGGCTTTTTCCAATCGCTGTTCGTAATGCAATCACAACAATCGACAGCGCAAAGAAAATCGAGGTTTGTGAAAAACCGGCACGCGACTCAACACAAAAGGGAGCCCATGCGTGGGGCGGCGCGCTCATCCGCCAGACATCCGCATCCGGCAGGTAGGTCAACGCACACCCGCTATTAAGCCACTGGGCGACTGCGATACCAACCAGTGCAAACCCAATGTAGAAAAAAGGATCCCAAGTGATTGATTTCAGCATTCGAGAACGCGCATCTACAAGCGTTTCATTTCGTTGTGCTGAAGGAAGCAACACCATCCATTCGATGACAGCGATAGCAAGCCAAAGAAGAGGAGCGAATTTAAAATAACGGAGTTTCCCCAAAGCAATCAGAGGAAACAAGCAAACACAAGCAACATGGCAAACTAACCAATATTTTGTCAAAAGCTTCTGTATCATTCGCACTCACCATGCACTAAAAAAAAAACTGCCCACACGTTGATACTTGTGAAGGCAGTTTGACACGCAAAAGTCACGCATGTCTATAAATCCTAGTAACGGAACTGCAATCCCAAAATCAAGCGCTGCCGATCATATTCAGCAGTCTCGTCATCAGAGGTACGGTCATCAAGTTCAACCCCACCATATAATGACACATACCGCATCAGCTTATAATCAGCACGCAACCGAGCAGAAATCATGTCATCCGTGCTATCCATATTGATGCCAATATCATTATACTGGCTCTCCTCACGACGATAGGCAAGATCACATCGCAGTGTCAGTCGGCGTATTGGACGGTAACTCAAACCGCTAGAAAGCGCATAGACCTGCATCGCTTGATTGGCCTGCGTTTCACTTGGCTGAAAATAGCTCGACCCCGCAACTGAAGCTACCAATTTTTTACTAATAATCCAATTGGCATCAAGGCTATAGGTCCAGCCCGTCAGCATATCGCTATCGGCATAGTTAAACCACTGAGCGCCAGTCAAGATACGATAGGAAATACGCTCCGTAGCCCGAGAGCCGAAGCCACCCATTAATGAATAGCCCGTGCTACTCGAAGCCGTTCCGTTAATTGCGCCCTTACTGTCATACTGATTGAGATTACCAGAAAGCAACACATTACTTTTTTCAGATAGTTTGCGAGCCAATTCTAATCCTGTGCTCCACTCACGCCATCCATACAGCGACCCATATTGATTCAAGTCATTTTTATAATTCAAGTCTGAATAACTGCCACTAAGGGTTGCTCCGGTTTTTTCGCTAAACTGGTATGCTAGCGCACCATTCAACTCAAAGAGATCCCGTTCACGCCAAATACCGTTTCCACCATCAAGAATTGAGTCATTCTCGCGACTATGCGTGTAGCTCTCTCCTAAAACCAACCGCCACCCTTTGGCTGATTCGCGATAGAACTCAAGATTTTGTCCATACCGATCCGCGTCGAGTTCGTCATATTCTTGATAGGTATCCCGTGCAAACCACGCCGATCCAGCGAGTCCCCAATCATTTCCCGTGTAGGTCAGATCTACGCCTGGATTAATTGTGTAAAATTGATCATCCGTTTCATTCTGATCGTAGTTCACATTGGAGTCATATGTGTATCCTAGATTCACAAAAGGAGAAACTGTAAGATTATTGTATTTAAAACCATCAGTCTCCTGTGCGGATGCCATCGTTCCCCAAAGCAGGGTGAACAGACTAACAACGCTCGCAAACGTTGTATTTTTAGTTTTTTTAGACATACCACCATTCCTCCACTTGCCTATGCAGTCGCACCGCATCGTCAAGATTTATCCATGCCGTTCGGGAAGCACATAGATACGTGACACTGATTCTGGTAACATTCTCAATCACTGACATATTGCCCAAGATACGCTTGGCCCCGATGGCTCAGCAGATTCTGAATCGACCGTCAAACGCTGATTTTGGTACCCAGTGGGAGTGGGAAAACGAGGGACACGATTGATACCATAATCGATGACGCGATCTGGTAAGATCGAGTAATCCCAATAACCACCCCCCACAGAACGAGCCGATGACAAGGGAATTACAGGCGTTCGTTCATCAATCGAAAGACTGGCGTTCATATCAGCCAGTAACCGATCCAATGCCGCATGCCCAATAAGACGCAACATTGTGTCGTGTCTCACTTGAACGGCATCCGCATCTGCGGCTGTCAATAACGCAACATACGAATTGTCATTCATTACCTGAGGAATCCAAGAAGCTGCAAGACCCCGCATGCGGTCATCCGGCAAGAGCTCCATCATGGCCTGCTGTAGGCCAGAACAGTCACTTCCCTTTAGGAAGGTCAAGATCACAAACGTACTGCGAACCGATACATCATCGGTCTCAGCGATTCGACTTCTTGCAACTTTCAGTGTGTTTGTTGCAATGTCTTGATACTGTTCACATGTCAGTTTATTGTAATCCCGATCGAACCGTTTCGCGAGTTCCTCTGTGATCATCGGCAGATATTCAATTGGCACACTGGCAAAAATCTCGGCAATGACCGCTGTCTTTTTTTCGCTACCAGCTCCAGCAATACAAGCAACAGAAGCTTTGACAAAAGCAGCTGCCTT
>CAZSUM010000037.1:0-11055 GCA_964610015.1 uncultured Lentisphaeraceae bacterium | reverse complement strand
CATACGAGAGACAGCCTTCAATATCCGCTGTGTAAATTCAACCCGGTCCTCTGGTGCAACTTGATCAAGCGTCTCACGCATTACGCTCGTATCCGTCACCGCTGCACCGATTTTTTTAAGCCACTGCGCACGACTCACAAATTGATTGGGTTGCGCCGCAAGCGCAATAGCAAACGAGGCAAGCACAAGGGCCCCTATAAGCTTAAACACACGCTTTTGATTTTTCATAGAGTCTCTCTCCACTACACATCAGTACCAAGATTCGGGCACCCAAACGACATCACCCGGTTTTAAGTTGATGTCTAAATCCGAACGCCCTTCTTTACCGATCTTAACAATATCAACAATAAATCGCTTTAACGACCCATCCTTTTCGCGTCTTGTCACCCGTACATGTCTGTTATCCGCCATAGGTTTTTCACCTCCAGCCAGCATCAACGCTCGTGTAACAGTCAAGTCTCCTGTCGAGGGCATGTTCACCGGACCCGGACGCATGACCTCTCCCATCAATAAAACAGAGCCCCAAGGCGATTTCATCCCAGCGTTTTCGACATAGACAAACCCCACACTCACCTGTGGTTCAATGAAATAGTCTTTATACGCCTCCTTGATCTTCTCTTGCAGATCAACAACGGTCATACCCTCGCATTTGATAGCCCCAATTAGCGGCATCAGAATATCACCATTGGCATTGACCTCTTTCAAACCCTCCTGCACCGCTGAAGCACCGGAAGCAGTTACTGAAACCCGTAAAGTCAAACCAGCCCGTATCTTGGGCTCGCCCTCATCAACATAGCGTGCTTGCTCATCATAGCCCACCACTTCTTTCGAAAGCATTCGACAACCCAAAAAACTATTGCTTGTGAGCAAAATAGTGACATAAAAAAATGTCGATAAAAAAACTCGTTTAAAAAATTGTGGTCTCATCGCAAAAAAAGAAAACAACTCGTTCAGTTCATTTGAAAATTTAGCATACATGATGTTTTGAAGCAAGCGCCGAAACCTTGATAATCAAATTCTAATATTTAATAATGTAATCAGATTCTTTTGCGTTATTTGCGAAAATCACGTAAGTGTCCAGCTACAGAGAGAAACCCACGCCAATAAAATTTAAGGTCTGCGATCGGATGGCGCGTCATCAGTAACCGACGAAGAATCGTCTCAGGCAAAAGAAATGCGCGATAGACCTCACGAACAGCTGCTTTGATGATGGGTTCAGGAACCCCCGAACGCATCACCTGTTGACGCATATCGTAGTCGTCCCAATTCCGGGTCAACAGAAGCCCAGCTTGGTCCAGTTCGCGAAAGAGTGGCGTACCCGGATAGGGCACAACCATCGTCACTTGCAATGTGTAGGCATATCCCTTGCGCAAAAGCGTTCGCGCCAACTTAACGGTTTTAGCGATTTCAGCCTCACCCTCCCACGGATATCCAAACATAACTGTGACGTGTACATTCAATCCCGCTTGTGCTGCTGCACGGGCACCACTCTCAATCTGTTCTACCGTTACGCCCTTCACTAACCGGTCGAGCGTGGTCTGATTGGCAGACTCCAATCCGAAAAGAACCAACCGAAAACCCGCACGTCGCATCAGACGATATGCCTCTGCGTCCAAACATCCAAACCGCATATTGCAATCAATTCGTACACGACGGTGATACCCGCGTGCAATCATCTCTTCGCAAAATGTTTTAAGCCATGCTCCTGCCGGTAGGCTTCCGGTATCATCCATAATCTCTCGAACGCCATAGCGTTCAATCAGTTCGCCAATCTCGTCCACAACCGACTTGGGATCACGTACCCGATAGGTCGGGTACAGGGTTGTCCAAGAACAGAAGGTGCACTTGCCATGCCAGCAATCGCGACCGGACATAATATAGGTCCCGGGCGTGCGACTAAAATTTCCATTCTTCTCTGAGTAGAGTCGCCACCGGGTTAGTTCGCGGTCAATGCGCGGCACGTGGTTTAGATCGTGATCGAGACGAAACACGCCACTGTTACGCACTTCGCCAGCTTCACGCCAGTAGATGCCGGGTTCCAAAAGGGATGTATCCAGCGCCTTACTGCCCGAGGCCGCCAAGGCTGTGAGCAAGTTGGTGAGTAAAAAATCGTAGTCTCCTCCGGTCAGCACAAAATCAACTGGACAAGCGCCAAAACTTTCCTCCGGCAATGCCGTCACATGGTCCCCAACAAGCACCACCTTGATCTCTGGTGTCTGCGCCTTGAGCGCTGCAATATAGGCCCAATGCCTACTCACCACAGGGGTTTTGGTCTCCATCATGACCACATCAGGCCGAAACGCGCTTAACTTTTCTGCAAACTGCTCCTCATTCCACCCTTCGGCAATGCCATCAAGCCAGGCCACTTCATGTCCGGCAACTTGTGCCTGCGTCGCAGCCCACGCTGGCACCACCGGATAAATATAGGTTGGACGTGTAAACCACTGGAACTGACGATTCTGCGAGAGAAGGGGAACACCCTTCTCGGAAGGTAATGGCGGATAAGCAATCGCAAGACGCATGAAAAAACTCTCGTCGTTGGTTGTTCTAAAATAAAGTCATCCAGCTGTAGACCGTTTAGCCTCAGCTTGGGACAAAGCGACTCTGATTAAAGCACAGACCGTAGCGGACGGATACTGAAAAATTCTGATGGCATTGTTTTTCACGCCATTTTTTGGCATGATGTCCACTTATGCAGACACGTCCGTCAGAAACCTTGAATCAGCGCAACGCCTCTTTTGACAATCGCCTGCGCCCAACTCGTTTTGATGATTTCGTCGGTCAAAAAAAAGTTTGTGACCGCCTGCTTTTAGCTGTAGAAGCCGCGCGTCAGCGCCAAGAAGCACTCGACCATGTCTTGCTTTCAGGGCCACCGGGCTTAGGCAAGACCACTTTAGCCTTTATTCTGGGTGAAGCCATGGGGGTTCATGTTAAAACCACCTCAGGCCCTGTCATTGATAAGCCCGGCGACCTCGCTGGCCTACTCACCAGCTTAGAACCTGGTGATCTTGTTTTCATCGATGAGATCCACCGGATGCAACGTTCGGTTGAAGAGTACCTCTACTCTGCCATGGAAGATTTTGTGATCGACATTATGATCGACCAAGGCCCCAATGCCCGTTCCGTACGTCTTGAACTGCCGCGCTTTACGCTGGTTGGTGCCACCACTCGTAGCGGTCTGATTTCAGCACCCCTGCGCTCACGTTTTGGACTATCCAACCGCCTTGATTACTACGGCATTGATGATCTCAGCACCATTCTCACCCGCTCCGCAGCAAAATTGGAGGTGCGCGTCGACGAGGCGGGCACCCGCGAAATAGCCGCCCGTGCCCGTGGCACGCCGCGAATCGCCAACAACCTTCTGCGCCGTGTACGTGATTTTGCGCAAGTTCGCGCTGACAACCACATCACCCGCGAAGTTGCCAATGAAGCCCTCGCCTTGCTGGAGATCGATCCCCAAGGGCTTGACGAGATGGATATCCGTATTCTCGAAACGCTGGCCGTCAAGTTTAATGGAGGACCTGTTGGGCTGAGTACCATTTCCGTTTCGGTCGGTGAAGAGCCCGACACCATTGAGGAAGTGTATGAACCTTTCTTGATTCAAGAAGGGTATATCGAACGCACCCCCAAGGGCCGTCAGGCAACACCAGCCTGCTACCGCAGACTGGGACTCATGCCCGCTGCCCGCCAAAATGAATTCCCTATCTAATGCGGACAGAGTCTGCAACCCTCACCCCAGCCCTCTCCCAGAGGACGAGGGAGATGGCAATAACGTGTTTTTTATCGCTGTTCATCAGCCGTAAGGCACTAAAACGTGTTTCACACCGAAACGACACGTCTGAACAGCCCACTCCGCCACGTTTCCACCAGCAAACTCTCGACCTCGCAAAATCCCTGTGCCTCGTAAGCGCTTCTCACAGCAGCGTACTGTTCATCCAAAATCCCAGAAAGCACCAAACGCGCACGTGTATCCTGCGCAACGGAAGCCGCCACGGAAGGTGCAAACTCAATCAGCACAGGTGCGAGAATGTTTGCCACCACGACCTCGCTAGGCCCGTGCGCGTGCGAAAGATCATCCAGATAAAACGGCAGTGTCACCTTGTTGAGTTCCGCATTTTCTTGTGACACACGAATGCAATCCGGATCATTGTCAAACCCCTGCACAGACCGGAACCCCAGTAGCGTTGCGGCAATGGACAGAATCCCGGAGCCACACCCCATATCAAGCACCGTTCGATCCGCATCTTCGATTGCCAGTTGATCAAGAAAACGCAAACAGGCTTGCGTGGTCGCGTGTTTGCCGGTCCCAAAACTCAACCCTGGATCCAACTGAATCACACAGTCACCAGGTTGGGCCTCATAGGCCTCCCATGAGGGACGGACCACCACGCGTGGCGAAATATGTTCAACATGAAAAAACCGCTTCCATCCTTCAGCCCAGTCACTGCGCGGCAAAGGCGTACACTTGGGAATAAGGTGTAACCCAATCGTTTCACCCGCCTTTTGCAGGGCCACACAGACACACGGTGCCTGTTCAGCATCCTCAAGAAAAACATCCACCCGACTTTCGCCTGTCTCTACGTCATTCCATGAAGTCAGCGTAAAAAGATCCGCGTCAATCAACTCAAACAACGTATCGACAGAAGCCAAAGGCACTTCACAACTCACACGGGTCAGGGGAGCATCCATTGAAACCTCCAACAGGCATGCACTGATGGGTCGCTAGTCGGGTTCATGCCACCCCCACCCGCGGGAATATTTACACCACGGTGCAGACAGCGGAGTGCGCTTGGATCTCAACCTTGATCACCTTGAGCAAGTCTACCGAGACAGGATGATCCAACCGGATCACCGCTAACGACCGTTTGGTTTTGGCATTGTGCGGATTACGCATATCCTCGATGTTAATATCGGCATCTGCCAACTTGCGACTGATAGAGGCAATCACACCCGGCCGATCATCGTACAGACAGAAGAGTGTCGCGCCATTGGGCTCAAAATAGAGACGGTCAAATTCGTTTATTCGTGAAACCGTCTGGACACCCTCAGTAACCGTACCGCGCACACTGTAACTCTTGAGACTCTTATCAGACTGCTCGACTTTCAAATCAATCGTGATTGCATTGCCATAGCCTTTTTCACTATCTGCTTCACGGTTAACCAACTCAATTCCCATCTCTTTCAGGAATTTGATTGCCGCTTTATAGTCATTATACCGATCAAAATCCGCCCAGATGCCTGAAAGAATTGAGACGGTCAACCACTTGCCAAAAGGTGCGAGATCCCCATGGTCTCAAGCATCTTAACCGGCGTCCGCGTTCCGGAAAGCTGACGCACAAGGCTCGCCAAATTATAGGCCAACTCACAGTACGCACGCTCAAGTCCCTCAGGAATATCCCGATTGACAATGCAACTCATATCCCCCTTCTCATCAAGGTCAATCAGTTCCTGCGCCGCCCGCTCTGCTGCTACAAAGTTAGCCTCCTGCGTATTTGCACCCAAATGGGGAAGCATCAAATCCGCAATGTCAGACATACTCTTAGGGCCCGCTTCATCTTTGGCATAGACGTCATTCAAATACCGTAAAGCTTTACTCGCCTTCACGACACGCAAGGCGTCCTCGTCTACAATCCCGAAACGTGCACAGTTAATAATGGTCGCGTTCTTCTTCATCAGTCCCAACAGGTCGGCGCCCACCAACCCCCTCGTCCCTTCACCCCCAGGAATGTGCAACGTCACATAATCGCTCTGGCTGAAAATTTCTTCCAGCGATGCCGCAGCGATACCAAGATCACGCAGACGATCGCTGTTCACCAGTGGATCATATCCCAACAAACGACACTCAAATCCCTTGAGGCGCTTTGCCACCAACCGTCCAATGTTTCCAAGTCCCACAATACCAACGGTCTTTCCGGTAATCTCACGCCCCATGTAGTCCTTCTTTTCCCAACCACCCGCGCGCGTAGTGTTGTCGGCCTGAACAACATGCCGTGCATCAGCCAGCATCATGGTGATCACCTCTTCGGCAACCGCATTGGCATTCGCGCCCGGCGTGTTCATCACATCAACACCCCTTTTGCGCGCATATTTGAAATCAATCGTATCAAACCCAGCTCCAGCACGCACCACGACCTTCAAGTCTGGCAAGGCATCAATCAGAATCGCTGGCACTTTCTCACTACGCACAATCAAGGCATAGGCATCTGGGTGCGCTTTAACCTGCTCTTCCAGCGGCGTTTTCGCATCTTGCACAACTTCATAACCACCGTGAGACTTCAAAATCTCAGCAGCCACAACATCCAGCTTGGTCGGAATCAGAACTTTTTTCATGCTTCTACAGTTCCCCTGAGTTTGGTATTCTTGCCACTAATTGATTTGCAATCCCATGCGGTCAGACACATTTTGCCTGTCGCATGGAACAGGTGTATACTTTATTCTTGTGACGAAAGGGAATCAAGTACTGTTCCACTAGGATATAAAAAGCCTATGATCAGTTGACCAAGAAAGAGGAGAGCATGAGGCAAGCATTTAAAATTGGAATAACCGGGGCATTGCTCGTAACCGCCTGCCTGACAACCTTGGCGCAGCAATCTGGACGGAGCGGATCGGGATTTAATCGCGGATATGCAACAGACTCCTTTGAGGGCTTTGACGCGCTGGATCAAGACAGCCGTATTCCTCAGAAAAAAAAGTCATTTTGGTACTCGGTTAAACGAGATACTGCGGCTTTACAGCTTGAGTATGCAATGCAACAAGAGGCGTGCGGTCGCAACCGTCCTGCACGTAAAGGATATGAATCGCTTATCCGCGAGTGGCCAACCACACCGCAAGCAGCAGAGGCCCAAATGGCACTTGCCAATTTGCTAGAGCACCAGAAAAAATTTGATTCGGCTTTTGATGAATTTCAATACCTGCTGACCTACTATGCCGGACACTGCCCCTACGACACGATTCTGGACCGTCAGTTCAGAATCGCAAACTACCTGCTTCACAACAACCGGAGCATGTTTGGTTGGCTGCTCAACGGAACGGACACGATTCGAGAACGGTTCGAACAGATCGTCCGTAATGCGCCACGTTCATCGATTGCACCAGAGGTTATGCTTATTATCGGAAGCATCCGAGTTTCCGAAGACGAACGCCAAGAGGCTATCGCAGTTTATGATGGCATCCTCAATCGCTTTCCGAGCTCCAAACAAGCCGTGAGCGCGGCTTATCTCTCATCGAAATGTCGCTATGAACTGGCAGTTAAACATCAATACAACGAATCCCGCTGCCGTGAAGCCATCTCCTTTTCAAAAGCACTTCTGTCACGGGTTCCCAACCACCCCCAAAAACAGCAGTTAACGCTCTGGCTTGAGGCACTCACAAACCAGTTGCTTGAACAAAACTATCAACAGGCTGTTTTTTACGATACTCGACAACGTGATGTCAACGCTGCCAAAGCTGCCTATCGCCGTTTTCTAACCGAATTTTCCGATTCAAAATACGCTGAGCAAGTCCGTGCCCGCCTGACTGAACTCGATGCAGGCGCTGCACCGGCTAAATAGTCACAAGGAGATTCCCATGCGCTTACACCGCTACCTGTCGCTAATTCCTGCAACCGCACTGCTACTCGCCACTGGGTGTGCCTCTTACACCTGTACCTCGGCGGTCCCAGAGGAACTCAGAACCATCGCTGTTCCGGTCTTTGAGAATGCGTCTGGATTCCCAGAAATTGACGCTGTCGTCACTCAATATGTCCTGCGTGAATTCCAGCGTGAAGGCACCTTTCGTTTGAGCACACAGGAGGACGCATCCCTTAAACTACTGGGTCGACTTCTCAAAACCGAAACGCAATCCATCAATTATGACCGTAACTTCGGTTCACGAACATCGGAGTACCGTTACCGAATGGTCGCGGAAATTACACTCGTTGAACGCGGGAGCGGCAAGCTGCTGATGGATCGCCGACACGTGAATGCTAGTACCACCTTCCTTACGCATGGCGACATGCTCACCGGCATACAAGATGCCTCCCCACGTATCGCAAAAGAACTCTCGCGTGCAATTGTCGATACCGTGCTTGCCCATTGGCCTGAAAAAAAATGAACTTACACGACACGACCCGTGTCGAACGCGCTGTCATCGCCCAAGCTGTCCACGCCCGTATGGATCCGTTGGAGGCCGCTGATTCACTTCTCGAATTACGACGCCTCGCTGACACGGCCGGGTTTGAAGTGGTCGGGCAGCTCACGCAAAATCGTGCAAAACCGGATGGGGGCACACTGCTTGGACGCGGCAAGGTTGAAGACCTCCACGCCCTGCTAACTGAAACCGCAGCAGATATCGCACTCTTTGATAATGACTTAACTGCGATTCAAGCTGCGAACCTCGCCCAAACACTGGGCGTACGTGTCATGGATCGTACTGAGATTATTCTCGAGATCTTTGCGCGTCGTGCTCGTTCTGCTGAAGCACAGGTGCAAGTGGAACTTGCCCAACTTCAATTTCGGCTTTCTCGTATCCCCGTCATTGAATCGCAACAACGCTTTAAAGGCGGCACCAGTATGCGCGGCCCCGGCGAAAGCCATCGGCATCTTCGCAATGCACCGCTCCGCCGCCGCGTTTCAGAACTCAAAAAACGACTCCAGGAAATTCAGGATCGCCAAACCATAAAGAGCCGCATCAAACGCACGTGGCCGATGGTCTCACTGGTCGGCTATACCAATGCGGGGAAATCGACCCTGCTGAATGCTTTTTCCAACGCCGATGCGTATGTCGATGATCGCCTCTTTGCCACCCTTGACACAAAGACCCGCAAAGCGTGGCTCTCTCCCACCCGTCAGATTTTAATGACGGATACCGTAGGCTTCATTCGCAATCTACCGCATGGACTCATCGCCTCGTTTAAATCAACTCTCACGGTCGCTACCCAAGCCGATCTTCTTCTGATTGTCGTCGATGCCTCCTACCCGCGCATCGATGACCATATCCGTGTCTGCCTACAAACTCTGCATGGAATCAATGCAGATTGCGTCCCTCATCTACTTGTCTTGAACAAATGCGATCAGGGCACTGCTGATACCACCATCCTGCACATAACCGAAAAATACCCGCAAGCAATTCCCGTCTCGGCAAAAACCGGATACGGCGTTGACCTGCTCAAAAGGGCTATGATCGAGGAACTCCAACGATGCTCTACCTTGTGGCAACTCCCATCGGCAACCTCGCGGATCTAAGTCCGCGTGCACTGGAAACACTTAAAACCGCAGATCTGATTGCATGCGAGGATACCCGCCGCACGTGGGCACTCTTGAGCGCTTTCAATATTCCTCGCCCTGAGATGATCTCCTATCGCCAAGGCAATGAAACACAGACTGGTTCCCGTATTCTTGACGCTGTCCGCGCTAACCGTAACGTCGTGCTTTGCTCGGACGGCGGATATCCAGGCATCAGCGACCCCGGCTATCGTCTCATCCGAGAGGCGGCCCAAGGACAACTCCCCTACACCGTCATTCCGGGCGCCTCGGCTGTCACGCTGGCCTTGCTCCATTCAGGTCTTTCAACAGCGAGTTTTACATTTAAGGGCTTCCCCCCTCGCAAACCCGGCGCCTTGCATCGCTTTTTTGAAGAAGAACACGCGCTCCCACACACCTTGATCTGTTTTGAATCACCTTTTCGAATTGCGGCATCCCTCAAAGCCGCGCTCGCCGCACTGGGTAATCGCGAAGCCGCCGTCTGTATTGAACTAACCAAACTACATGAGCGTATCCATCGCGGCTACCTCTCAGATTTGATTCCTCTCTTTGAATCCAAACCCGTCAAAGGAGAGGTTGCACTGGTCATTGCAGGCAATAACCCCAAGTTCAGTCGCCTCTCACCTGAGCCCGACCCCAACGCCTCTTAAGGTACAAGAGGGTCGCTTAGCGTGTTTGCTTGGCAATCGCTTCAGCTCGTCGATAGTGCTCGCGAAAAAAGGCGGTCCACTCCCGTAGCAGAACCAGCCGCGAAGCCTGCCGATATGCGTCTGTGGCACTTGCCCACGTGAGCGGGAAAGGACGATCCGGCAACGCTTCGAAGACCGTCATGGCCTCTGGATTCCGTTGCGGCCCCCCAGTCGCGAGAATCGCACGCCAAGCTGCTCTCAACTCTTCTCCTGAGTCCATACACATCGCACGAATGAGATCTCGCTGCACACCAAAGTGTCTTGCCGTCCAACGTGGCATGTAATGAAAGGACGCGCCTAGCTGGTACGCATCGACCTGCGGTAACCAGAGCGCATCCGCAAGATAAGGTTGGTGCTGTTCAAACATCGCTTGCACAACTGCGTCTTCTGATGGATAAAAATCACGGCGGATCGGCAAGCGCCGTAGCGCAAAGCGTTCAGGGCCACCCGGTGTTCCCACCCGATAGTTCCAGAGGCATTGCCCCTCTTCCCCAAGCAAATACGTGATAAACCGCACGGCCAATTCACGATGTGGCGCACCCCGTAAGAGACTGACGGGATCAGCCGTTACACTGGAACCTCCGACGGGCGTGACATAAACAATTGCGGAATGTCCGTCCGGTTGAGCACTGAGTTCTTCCTGCAACCTCCCATAAAAATCGATCACCACCCCTGCCGCTGCTGCCCCCATTCCCACATCCATCGGCACCTTACCAGCCGCATCTGTGAAATAACGTGCATTTGCACCCAACCGCCGAACCAAATTAAGCCCTGCAACCCAACCGCGTTCAACCGCCTGCGAATAAGCCTCCGGCACAACACCCTTTGCCTGTTCTTCTTTCATTCCTGCAAGCGTGCGCTCATAGCTCTGAATCTGCTCCCAGCTAAACCCTGCCGCAACAACCGTATGTGCACATTGTGCCTGAATAATCATCTCAAACGCCTTGGCGACACTACCACTCTTTGTCGGATCTGCCATCCCCAGAGTCCCAAGATAACGAGGGTCTGTAAGATCTTCCCAAGCCGCTGGGGGGGACTCAATGCCCAAGTCGCGCAATCGATCGGGGTTGTAACAGATTCCGAACGTACTCAATACGCTTCCATAGAAGGCTTTTCCTCTCCAAACT
>CAZSUM010000036.1:255-14631 GCA_964610015.1 uncultured Lentisphaeraceae bacterium | reverse complement strand
GCACTGCCGGCACGTGCACGGCCAGTACCTTTCTGACGCCAGGGTTTGGCGCCGGATCCGGCTACTGCAGCACGTGTCTTGGTGGAAGCTAAAAATGCCCAAGGGCCGCACCCCATGATTCTGACGCAGGATTTTGGGCAGGGTAAAGTGGTCGCGATTTTCTCAGATTCGCTTTGGAAATGGCAACTGAGTGCCGATGCGCTTAAAAACAATCCCTATCCTCGCTTTTGGCATCAGCTACTTTCTTGGCTGTCTCCCAAGGCTGACAAGATCGAAGGAAAAAGCTGGGATGTCTTCCTTGATCGTGAGACGTGTTTCCTGAATGAAGAAATTGAGGTGACGGCTAGATGGATAGGGGAAGGGACGCCAGAGGCTGGAACAAGCGTGAATGCAGAAGTGGTTCTGCCTGACAAACGAAAAGTTCCCTTTGTCATGGCAAGTCAAACAGATCAGATGCTCGCAGGTAAAGTCGTATCCGCTTTTAGTGTAAAAGTAAAAGGTGAGGTTGCGGGAATGTACTCTGTTTCCGTGACTTCTGGTGAAGGGTCGCATCGGCTTGAATCTGAATTGGCCTTCTTTTCGGTTAAACCGTACTCTCCCGAGTCGATTCCGCGGCCACCGGATGCGACAACACTTAAAGCTATTACAGCGAATAGCGAGGGTGCGTATTTTGAGCTGTCGGGTGATCTGGACCGTGTGTTGTCATCCATCACACCCAAGAAATTGGAACAGAGTGTTTCTGAGTTCAAGACGTATTGGCAACATTGGCTGATGCTAACATTTTTGATAACATTAATTGCGGTTGAATGGATTATCCGAAAGTTCCGGAATTTGACTTAATGAATTGGCCATATGGACGAGGAGAAGTGCGATGAAACAATTAAAGAGGATCAGTAGCGTGTTGATGGGATGTGTTCTGGCATTGCCCGGTTTGTCTGACCTCACTGGAACAGCACCCGCCTGTTACAATCAATCGTTCACGTCGAGCAAAGGGCCTCTCGATGGATGGAATATCGATTATGATTGGACTGGCAATGAACACCAGATGGGGAATCAGAAGAATGCGTCTTTTTTGCCACAGTTCAACGGGAGAAAAAACGTCCTGAAAATGAGTGTGCCGAGCGGCTTCGAAACAAAGGTTGAGACGCCGTTGATTCCATATGAAGCTGGGGACATGTACAAATGTACATTTGACATCTACATCGAGAATGTGGCAGTTCATGCCCTGTTCCAGGGCTACAATTTAAAGCCGGGAATTCCACCGAGTGAGCCCGCTCAAATGCAGAACTTGAGACGTATGTATAAGGCGGAATACGTTCAAGAGGAGAAGGGGGGCTGGCGAACAGTCACAGTTTCAATTCCCAATCCACAGATTTCGACAACGGCGTATCGGCATCTTAAAAAAATCAGGTATATCACCGTTTTGATGTATGTACCTGGCGACACTTACTTCAAAGACGGGAATTTTTATATTTCCAATGTAAACGTTGTGAAGTTGCCTGGCAAGGTCACGGTCTCTAAATAATTCGCATGACCTCTGAGGCAGTTTTGACTGGTACGGAGAGCTTTTATGGCCCCTTCATTATTGATTGGACAACTTGATCGAATCGGGAAGTTACTAAACCGATGGCGAGCGCAATTCTGGCTGACGGCTGGGCTTGCGTTGTTTGTCGTGCAGGTATTCTGTCTGGCCGGGGGCGATTTCTTTCTTCGTTACAGTGAGGGTGGACGGTTTGTGGCGTGGGCCTTAATTCTGGGTGTGATCGGTGCGATGGGGTGGTTGGTGCTTAAGGCTTTTTTACGGCAACGGACTCCTGAATCCGTGGCGGTTTGTGTTGAACAGACCTTTCCGCAACTCGATAATCATCTGATCAACTATCTCCTGTTTTCTGCATTTAAGATTAAGAATTCATTTGTTGCGGCGTACGTCAAGATGGAGATCCCACATTGGGGCGAGTTAGATTTTAGCATGATGAAAGACCGACGCACGATGCGGCGGGCTCAGCTTGCCTTGGGTGCGGCGGTGATTTTGCTGGTTTTGCCTTTTCCTTTTTTGGGGCGTGCTTGGAGTGTTGCCGTGGTGCGGGTGCTGAATCCCTTTGGTGAGTTAGCCCCTGTCAGCTTGACTCATATTGTCAGCGTGAGTCCCGGTGATGCCGCGGTGTTGCAGGGCGAGAGTCTTAAGCTCTCTTGTCAGGTTGAGGGGCGAGCTGGGCATGATGTTGTTTTAGATATTCGCCCTGCGGATGGAGAGCTGAAGACCTATCGCTTAGGGTCGCTCAAAGGGAGTGGCGAAGAGGAGTTCAAACATGTGATTACGAAAGTCACCACTGAACTCAAATATCGCTTTCGCGCTGGCGATGCGTATCCGATGGCATGGAGTGAGATTACCCTTCGTCCTCCCTTGGCTTTTAATAAGGTTTCTTTAAAAGTTGTGCCGCCCGCCTATATGGGAATAGCGGCAACAAAGGTCGACGCGCAAGCGGCTAGCATCGATATTCCCTTTGGGTCAGAGGTTGTCTTTGCTGCAACGTGTAACGCAGGGTTACGGAGTTTGGTGCTTTCGGGGGCTGTTGAACCTACTGAATTTCAACGGAAGGAAAATGCGGAGGGAGGAACACTCTCCGTGGTGATCACAAATGGAGCCTCGTTTGTTCTCACAGCGCAGAGCAAGGATGGCGATCAGGTGGAACGCACCATCGGCTTCAATCTCCTGGCCGATCGTGCACCCGTACTCTCAATCAAATATCCGCAAAAACCAGTTTCTTTGCCGCCTGGAACAGCGCCTGCCATTGATTTTACAGTTTCGGATGATTTTGGCTTAACCCAAGTTCTGATTGAACAACTTGCAAATACAGAGGAACCCTCAGCGCCGGCCAAAGTGCTGAAAACCTACGCTTGGACAAAAAATAGAGCTAAAGAATTTTCCGATCTCTGGAAAGGTGAGATCCGGAAGATTTCAGAAACTGGCTCGCTGACGTTACGCGTTGTGGTTTCAGACAATCGTGCGGATGCGAATCAAGTGACTGTTTCAAAACCGTTAATTTTTGAATTGGATGATCTGGCTCAGATGCGTCAGAAACGCGAAGAATTGCAAAAGAACAGTGAGGCCGGTCTGACGCGCGTGATTGAATTGCAGCGTGAGAATATTGAGAAAACCAAAGAGTTGCAAGAGGCGTTGGAGCTGAGCCAACCGGAACAGTGGGCCGCTATTGCTGTGCAGCAAGCAAGCATTCGCGAGTTGGTGAAGGCCCTTTTGGACAGGGGTGGCAACAGTCTTGGGAATTTGATGCAGTCAGTTAAAAAGCTGTATGTGACCGAGCTGGTTGAGGTGATCGCCTCACTAAAAAGGATTCCGTCGGCAAGAGATCAGCCTGAAAAAGAGAGGCAGGTGGGGCTTGCGCTTTCGATGCAGGAGAAGATTCTTCGTCAATTGACCTTTGCAGGCGAATCAGCCAAACAGGCACAGTCGAATCAAACCACGAGCTCGTTGGTTGGGATTCTGGATGGCATTATTTCCGGACAGACCAAAATTATGCAGGTTACCAGCCAGTGTGCAACACAAGGTGTCGAAGTGGCCGCTTCGGTGGTTGAGGAACAGGACGGGTTGAGCTCTGAGGTGTTTGCCTTTATCAAGGCGTGTCAGACCGAGGCTGCGGCAGGAGCAGGCGAAGATAAAGAACAGTGTGCCTTTTTAGAATCAATTGCCACCTTTGTGGCAGAGAAAAAGATCACGGATGACATGCTCTTAGCCTCTGAGCAGTTGGACGAGAAAGTGTTGCCTGCGGCACTCAAGCATGAACGCAACGCGTACGACAAGCTTCTCTTGGTGCGGAAGCGTTTTGAAGAGGTGAAAGCGCAGGAAGAAAAAGAACAGCATGAAGAGATGCTTGAGGCGATTCAGGTTGCAGGAGAAAAGTTGGAGAAGCTGAAGGCGGTTGAGAAAAAACTGAAAGAGGAGATGGATAAGATTGAAGAGGTGACCAATAAAAACACCAAAGATTACGATGCAATGGAAGAAGAAGCCTCTGAAATCAAAAAGAACATTGAGGAGGCGATGTTACAGATCCCGCGGGACTTGGATATTTTTGCCCACCTGAATGTTGGCAATGATTTGGTAGAGGATGTCTATTCAGTTTTTGAAGAGGTCACTCAGGTTGAAGATTCTGGCAAAAATGATCCCGCAGGGACGCCTCTTGTGGAAAAAGCGGTGATGAAGCGGGAGCACTATCTGGATGCCATGGAAAAGGCTGAAAAATTACTCGATGATTTTGAATCGTGGTTGGGCGAAGAACCAGATAAACAGAAGGTTACCGATGAGGCCTTTGATAAAGAAGAGATGCCTGATGGCGTTGCTTTAACACCCTTGCAGACAGCGATGGAGGATATTATCGGTGACCTGCAGGATATTGATGAAGAACTGGACAAAGCCGCTGACGATGGCGCGATTAACCAGGCTGTTCCTGATATGGAAATGGGCGGCTTGATTACCGAAGGTGATACAACGACCTTCTCTGCCAAGGGTAAATCCGGTAACCAGACCCCAGACCACAAGGAACAGGACGGTCGATCCAATGTCGGGCGTCAGGGAATGGCAAGTGGTGAAAGCGCTGCTGGTTCTGGAACGATTGGTGAAGGTGACGATAACATCGAAAAAAGACGCACAAAAGATCCGACACAATCCGGCCAAGTCACGGCAGACGGTGAGGCCAAGACCATGGCTTCGGGCGGCGGCAAACTGGGCTCTGGAAAAGGTGACGACTGGGGCGATACGGGCGGTACGGATCGCATGGATGCCACGGAAGCTGGTTCGTGGGCGCAAAACATGGAGAATATGGCCCGGAAGGCTGACCAGTCTTATGCCCAGGCATCGATGAAGGGGTTGCGTGCTGACTCGCTCAAGTCTGCGGCGCATCACATACGACAGGCGGCTGATGCGATCTCGAAAGGCGTTCCCATTGGACAAGTGAAGGAATTGAAACAAAAGGCCATCGGGGCATTAAAAAAAGCCAAGACCGAGTTGGGTGAAGGAAGTGCGTCTACGCTTGATGGTGGTGTGGCGACCTCGACCTTGACCGATGTGATCGAGGCAGAACAGAATGTGTCTCCAGCCAAGTATCGCGGGTTAAACGCTGATTATTACAAAAAACTCAATGAAGAGTTGTAGCGTTTGTTTGAATGAGGAACAGGACGAATGAGCTTATGATGACTCACTTACAAAAATTGATGTACGCCCTTGTTTTAGGAGTTTGGACAATGGTCGCGGTCAACGCTGCTGAGCCGAATGCCTGGGCTGTTGAAGACGCGTCGATTCGGTTTGTTGTGGCGTTAACTCAAATGCCCAGTCACCCCAGTGCTGGGTATTTTATAAACCTTGATGATGGGGGGCTTTTGCCGGGTCCGTTCCCTGAGCCTGTGGTGTTTGATGCGTCTGGGAAACTTCTCGAAAGTGCGGTTTTATGGCATGCAAGGGAGAACAGCTGCGGCGTGGTCTTTCAGGCTCCAGCTGGGGGCGAAACGGTGGTGATTTATGTTCGGGGAAGTAAGAAACTGAAAACTTGGCGACCTGAGAGTGGCATCACTCCCAGTGCTATTTTGTGTGAAGTGAATGGCACCTCGACCAAAGCCGCTGCGATACGGTTGGGAAGTCTGGGTACGGTTGACGCCAAGACCCATTTTATTAATCAAGCCTGGGCCGATGCCTCTTGGCAAGGGGTTGCTTTGCCGTTGGCTATGCGCGAGTGGAAAATCGGCGGTAACGCCATGTATCTGTTCGGATATATTGATGTCGATGCGCCTGGTCCGACATGGGTTGCTCCGCAAATTCGATCTGGACAAATGGATATCGTTATTGATGGAAAAACAGTGTCTCTCTCCAAAAAGAATGAGAAACTGGGGGGGATCGGAGGCGAGGTCAATTTGACAGCCGGACTGCATAAAGTGGAACTTTATGGCTATAGCGACTCTGGAAAGCCCATTGGACCGATGATGTTTACGTGGCGGACCCCAAAAACAACGGTGGCAGAACTGGGAGGACCACGGCCTAAAGATCTGCGGTATGCCGGTACGCCGATGTGTGAGAGTTGCATTATTGACCCCAGTCGCGTGGTCAACTCCGGTGCGTGCAAGATACGCGATATCGAGTCGCGAGCCGGACTGGTGGCCGCGTTTGACCTTGAAGCAGCGAGTTTGTTTGCCTTTCCGGAAGAGGAACCGTTGATCGCGTATACCCTTAAAGCGTGGTCAAACAACAATCCAAAAGAGACTCGCTATACGTGGACTTTTGAGCAGGCCCCTGAAGCGAGTGCGGAAGGTGCAGAAACCTACTGGCTGTTTAAAGGGGAGCGTCATGGCCGCATCACGTTGACAGCTGAAGTGGCGGGTAAGCGCGTATCAATGACTCGGCTTGTTTACTTCTATACCACTTTGAGTAGCAGTATCGACGATCCAGAAACGCGTTATGATTTTAAGCGGGCCTGTTTTGCCATGTTGAAAGCGTATCCCGACAAGGTCGACCCCACAGCGACATGGGATGATGCAATGTGGAATAACTTTTTCCGCGTTTTTGAAATAACGCAAGGAAATGCACTTCTCGAATATATCGTGACGCAACGTTGGGATTTCTTTAAGAAAAAACTGACGGCTGAGAAGAAAGCGCTTTTGGAAGATGTTTTTCTCCTTTCCATGGGGCCACGGCAACCACAAGAAGCTGTCAAATGGGCGCTCAAAATGAGTGCGGATGAGTTTATCGGCGGTCGTGCGGCGGTCTTACGACTCAAGGCTGCTGAAATACTAATGTATTATCTCAACGATTTGGAAGGTGCCCGGCGGATCATCACGCCTCTTTTATCGAAAAGTGATGAAGGGGGAGAGTGGGCCAAGATTCGAATGGGCGATTTGGAATTTCTCTCTCGTAATATCAATGCTGCAACGCTTCGATATGGCGATGTTCAAAATCGAGCCAAGGCTGCTCAACCAGACATCGCTCCGACGCGATTAAGTTCTTTATCAGCAAGTACAGCGCGAGGTCATAAAAGAAAAGAAAAACCGACTGCTGAGAAAAGTATTGCTGGGAATAGTAAAGAAACTCCCGCAGCGGCTGAGGAACCTATCTTCAAGCCTATGACACAACCGTCCCTGCTACCATCTTGGAAACTTTCTGCTATTCGTGATGTTGCGGCTTCTGAGAATGTGAATATTCTGATTGAGCAAGAGTTCTATCTGAAGGCGTTTTTTGAATTGCAGAAATGGGAACGCGTTTTCCCTATGGCAAAAATTAACGGCGATTACATTCTGTGCGAGGCCAAGCTATACCGTGCGTTAAAGGATTATAAACGCGCGCGTGAAATCCTGAGCGCCTATTGTGAACAAGTCGATATTTCAAACTTTTTAGGCGAGGCGATGTCGTTGAATAGGCAGTGTATGGTTGACATGAAAGAGCCTGCTGAGGTTATCGAAAAGTATGAAGCTGAGATCCGTAAACGGAACTTCTTTGGAACACAAGAGTAGCGGTCAATGTGTTGGTGAGGTCATCTCAACGGTGTGGCCTGGATATGAAGGAGAATGACAAATGAAACGAAGCGTAAATCAGATTTTATGTGCGGCATTGATGCTGTCATCGGCGTTGTCGGCGATGGGAGCCAAAGAGCGTTCCAGATTGTATACGGCGACTGATCCGGCAACTTCTGGCGGCATTCAAGGCACGATTGTTAATCCTGCGCGTCCCATTGTTCAAGTGCTTGCTATGCCGCCTGATGAGCCGCGTTTTGTCTATGAAGGAACGGTTACGGGTGCGAATCGGCAAGGGTTTCTTTTCAACAATTTGCCCATGGCAAAATATGATTTGTTTATTATATATGAAAACGAATTTTATGAGGGACTTCAACTGTCGTTTGACCCCGACACGTTGACGGCCAAGGATCGCAAAAGCATTAGCGATATCGTTAATGCGTCTGACCCCTTTTTCAACAAGAAGGTGATTCACCGGATAGCCGGAACCACGGGGCGCGGCAATTTTGCCCGCTGTGTGGTTACCCAATATCGCGATGGACCGGGAACCGTCAAATCGGATGATACCAAGCTTGAGGCTGGGTTCGGGCGACGTACATTTAAGCTGATTTGGCTTAAGGATGTGGGTGTTGGGTGGCAAGTGGTTCAGAAACGGGATCTTTATCCTGTGACCGTTACGCTCAAACTTCTGACGCCTGATCACCATTATTCGGATCAATTGTCGAAGATTCGAGTAACGAGCAGTGTCAAGAATTTAGGTGAAGTGGATCTTAGTAAAGTTATGAAATAAGCCCGGTAAGGGCTAAGGAAAGGATATCTCTATGGCGAGTCTACTGGTAACGCAGGGGCAGTGGAAGGGACAGGAGTTCGCTTTTGCCAACGCTGAGGTCTTAGTTGGTCGCGAGGATGATTGTGATATTCAGCTGGTGGATGATTCCAAAGTTTCTCGTCATCACTCCAAATTTATCCCGGATAACGGAACGTGGAGTCTTGTTGATCTAGAGAGTGCCAACGGGACGCTTCTGAATGATGCACCTGTTACAACAGCGGTTTTGAAGGATAGTGATGTGGTCACGATTGGCGACTCAATCTTTATGTTTCGTGATGCGGTGGTTGCTCTGGCACAAACCGAGGATGAGGCACAGAAAACCTTGACGTCAGCGGATGACTTGAAGTTGGTTGAGCAGATGCGTCAATCCATGGATGCTATCCGCAAAGAGGTCGGCAAGGTCATTATTGGGCAAGAGGATGTGCTTAATGAAATTCTCATGTGCGTGATCGCCGGTGGGCATGCCTTATTGATTGGGTTACCCGGGTTGGCCAAGACGTTGACGGTCAATACAATCGCCAAAGTGTTGGACATGAAATTTAAGCGCATTCAGTTTACACCGGATTTGATGCCGTCGGATATTACCGGAACAGAGGTGTTGGAGACCGACCAGGTTACTCAGCAAAAACAGTTCCGGTTTATGCAGGGGCCTATTTTCTGCAACATGCTTCTGGCGGATGAAATCAACCGTACACCACCTAAAACGCAGGCCGCATTGCTGGAAGCAATGCAGGAAAAACAGGTGAGTGTCGGTAAGGAAGTCTATAAATTGGACAAGCCCTTTTTTGTACTGGCAACACAGAACCCGATTGAACAGGAAGGAACCTATCCGCTACCTGAGGCGCAGCTAGACCGTTTCATGTTCAATATTTTTGTAGACTATCCGACGCTTGAAGAGGAAATTACGGTGATCAGTCGGACAACCATGTCAGCCGGTGAAGAGCCTGGGGTGGTGGTCGATAAGCAAGCGGTCATTCATCTACAAGAAGTGGTGCGAAAAATTCCGGTATCGCAACACGTGATTACCTATGCGGTTAACCTTGTGCGGGCTACGCGACCGAGTGATGCATTGGCACCGGAATGCACGAAGAAGTATGTGTCTACGGGCGCGGGACCACGTGCCGGGCAGTTCTTGATCCTAGCGGCCAAAGCACGTGCTGTGTTGGAAGGACGTATTCATGTCAGTTGTAATGATGTGCGCAATGCTGCCATGCCTGTGCTTCGACATCGTGTGCTGACCAATTTCTCGGCTGACTCAGAAGGGATCAACTCAGTTGAGATTGTCAAACGCTTGATTGTGGAGGTGAAGGAGCCCGGCTCAGAAACGTATGAGGCGCCACCTTCGGATAAGAAGAAGAAGAAGTAAGAAGCCTGTCGGTTTGCGCCGACTCTGGTGTAGAGAGGGCGCAAATTGAATCGACTGGCTCAACGGGTATGCTCATGAGGGTTCAAGGTTTACAGGTCTCTATCGGTGCGCCAGCAAAGAAACGTGCGAGAAGCAGACTCCTCGGGGTTCTGCTTGTTGCGTTACTGTTGGGGGTTCCCTCTGTTGCCGACGAAATGAAGACCACGCCTCTGGACCCTGTTCGGGGTATGGAGGCGCTCTCGCGAGAACAACGCCGGGCATTCTTGAAGGGGACGACAATTGATTGGCGTCTAGATACAGATGCCCATGGTGGAATTGCTCCGCCTCCGATTGAGAAGCCTTATCCAGCAGATGCTAAGAAGATTGATTTGGTTGCGCCTGATAAACTAACTGTCGGAACATTGAGCGTGAGGGAGGCGATTCGTAACCGGCGGAGTCGACGGACGTATTCAACAGAACCCTTTTCACTTGAAGAGCTAAGTTATCTTTTGTGGAGTACGCAGGGGATTTCAAAAATTGATCGAAATGAGGTCGGTCAAGTCACGGCACACTACCGAACGGTTCCCTCAGGGGGTGCGCGGCATCCCTTTGAGAGCTATTTGTTGATCAGTCGCGTGACAGGTGTTGTTCCGGGGTTGTATCGCTATCTGCCGGAGGAGCATCAGTTGTTACGGGTTAAGGAAGATGAGACACTTGGCCTCAAGTTAATGGCTGCGTGCTATGGACAATCATTTGTTAGTCAAGCGGCGGTTACGTTTGTTTGGACCGCGATTCCATACCGCACAGAGTGGAAGTATGGGTGCATTGCACAGAAGCTCGTTGCAATAGAAATCGGGCATGTTTGTCAGAACCTTTACCTCGCCATCGAGTCGATCCAAGGTGGGATGTGCGCGGTGATGGGGTATCATCAAGGGCGCATGGACGCATTACTGGGTGTCGATGGCACCGACGAGTTTGTGATCTACCTCGCTGCGACGGGGAAACAAAACGATTTGCAGGAGTAGCCTTTCCTTTTAGGAGAATAACTCGCGTTGACGCATGAAACACGCCTATCAAACTTTAGAAACTTTTTTTCAGACACCGGAAGCGTTGTGTCATGAGGCGACTCGCTTGAAGCTGAAGCTATCGCTATCGGATGCAACACATCTTTTGCTTGAACCGGTGTTGGTAGGTGGGCGTCTGGCACCCAATCGATTGTGTACACAGCCGATGGAGGGGTGTGATGCGACACTGAGCGGTGCGCCGGATACCTTAACGGTTCGGCGTTATGGTCGGTTTGCGGAGGGTGGCTTTGGTCTGATCTGGGTTGAAGCAACGGCGGTTCATCAACAGGGCCGCTCCAATGCAAGACAACTCTGGATCAACCGACAAAATGTGGCGGCCTTTTCAGAGCTCGTCTCTCACATGCGAGCGTGTGCGCGCAAACGCTGGGGACATGACATTCTCATTGTTCTCCAGCTGGCCCCTCATGCCGGGCGTTTTAGCCTCGAGAATGGCGTTTCAGCGCCACTCTGCGGTTGTGATGAGCAAACCTGTGATTCGTCGCAAGAGATGATCCCCAAGCACACCCTTGTCTCGGATGAAGACCTAGATCGGCTTCAGGATGCTACCCTGGCAGCCGCTTTGCTCGCAAAGGAGGCTGGGTTTGATGGCGTCGATATTAAAGCATGCCACAACGACCTGTTGGCCGAGTTGCTTTATGCTACAACACGCGTAGGTCGCTATGGCGGGGGGGTAGAAAATAGAACCCGATTCATTTGCGAGGTAGTAGAAAAACTCCGAGTTGCTCAGAGTGATCTGATTCTCGCTTCGCGTATTTCTTTGCGTGCAGGTTCGGAAAATCGTGCGGCCGCTGTTGAAATGGCAACGTGTCTGGCTTCTTCAGGCGTACAACTGCTCAATATTGCACCTGCAGATGAGTCCGGAAAGGGAAGGCACAAGCAACGACATGCCTTGCAAAGATATGCACGGTTGGCGGAGGTGACGCAGGCCGTGCAACAGGCGTTGCCGGATCTTCCCGTCGTTGCCGGTGGTTTAAGTTGGTTTCGCCACTTTCTGCCACAAGTTGCAGCTGGCGTTCTACAACAACAGGGGGGGACGTTCATCGGTGTGGGGCGAGCGGCCTTGGCCTATCCTGAGCTTGCGGGCGTGTTATTGCAAAATAAAGAACTCGATGCCGATGCCTGTTGCTTGGTTTGTGATGCGTGTGTGCAGTTGATTAGAGATGGCGGGTGCGCGGGTTGTGTGGTGATGGATCAAGGGATCTATGGCGAGGAGTATCGGCGTCGGCATTACTTTTCGATGGATAACCTACGCGAGGAGGCCAAGCGATGCCGGGGGTGCTACCCTGCGCCTTGCCGGACAGCGTGTCCGACGCGAATAGATGTCCCTGCCTTTCTTAAGGCTTTTGCCAATAACGATCTCGTTTTAGCGTATGACCTGATTCGTCACGCCAATGTCCTTCCTGGAATGTGTGCCAGTTTGTGTCCAGTCGGGTCATTATGCGAGGGTCACTGCGTGGCCGCGACATTGGATGGCACCCCAATTCCTATTCACGCTATTCAATATGCCGTCTATTGGAATGCGTTACAGAGTGGATTGACGGGTGTTTGTGTGCCGCAGGTTGCAACTGAAAAGAAAGTCGCCATTATCGGAGGTGGCCCCGCTGGATTATCTTGTGCTGTGACCTTGTTGGCGTGTGGCCATCAGGTGGTGCTTTTTGAACGCGAGGCGCGATTAGGGGGAACGCCTGAACTGGCTATTCGTGAAAGTCGTTTCAAGGGGGCGCATGATGAGGCGTTGGCTGTTTTAAAGCCCGCCTTACGTTCAGCTCGCTTGGTGATACGGTATGGTGTGGCGCTCGGAAGGGAGATCACCCTTGAGCACCTGCGACACACGCACGACGCGGTCTTTTTGGCCATGGGTGTTTGGGGTGAACGTACGTTAGGCTCTGCCGAGGGTGTTGTTCCCGGTGTCACCTTCCTTCGTCAAGTCAAGAGTCAAAAACGCCGCTCGGTTCCAGAGCGGGTGATCTTATTGGCAGGTGGGGACAGTGCAATGGATTGCGCTCGTGTTGCGCTTGAGTTAGGTGCACGCGAACTGCTGATCGTCTATGCTGGCGCGCTGTCTGAAATGCACTGGCATATGAGGGATTCTTGGTTTCGCACAGAAGGGGTGCATGTCATGACGATGACCCGCCCGATCGACTACAGCGTAGCGGCTAATGGAAAGGTTTCGGGGGTTAGAATTAAACGAAACTTGGTGATAACGCCTGAAGGGACGCCAATACCTGAGGAGATGCTTGCCGCTGACCTGATCATTGAGGCAATGGGGCTTGGATTAGAACTCGCGCTCACACGTGCGTTGTCCGACTGTTCATTTACGCCCGAAGGGCTTGTCAGAGTAGAGACCGAAAAAGAGTCACTTTCCTGTGGTGTACCGGGGCTTTTTGCCGGGGGCGGGGTCATCAATGGAGGCGACTCGGTTGTGCAATGTGTGGCAGAGGGTATGCAAGCCGGACGCGAAATCCATCGCTATTTACAGACCGTGCGCTCAAACTGACACACGTCAATATCGTTAACTCTTCGCGATGATCCCAGAGGTAACAGGAGAGCCCCTGCGCAGCGGGCCAGAGGATCGCATAGTAGGGGATCGCTTTTCATGCAAGAGAACTATTCAACAGATCGGGGACTAAAGTTCGTGATCCACTGACGAATAGCGCTCATGGTTTTTGGCCACTGGTTAGGATCACTGCGGAGGTCGAGGAAACGATCAAAAAGAAAGAGCCACGCGCTCCAGAACGTTTCAATAAAGAGCATTCGCTCTTCAAATCGACCAGACGCTTCGGTTTGCTCACCTTGGGGCAACTTAACCCCACGAAAGGCAAATTCAGAATCCAGGGTTGCTGAAAAAATCTCTTCTCCTTGAGCGATAACAACCTTGACCTTCTTAAGTTTCTTGCCGCAGGTTAGCGCAGTACCAGCTTCGCGGCTGTTGAGCGGTGAACCATTGCGCAGGAGTGCCTCATGTGCGCCTTGGCCTTCTCGAAAGAAGGTCAGAGGTCCCTCAAGCATGAGGCCGCATTCGCGACCATCAGGCATATGAAAAACGCCGCCTTCTTTCTCCCACCAGAACCAGAGCCAAGTCAGGAAATCCATGCCAAGCATACTTTCAGCAGGAGGTTCAAGTGACTCATCGGGGGAGAAACTGACGGGAGCCAAATCATTGGCGTTGATTTGTTTGCGCTTTAAGGCCGCATTCTCTGGGGTCAAAAGAATCGGAAGACTTCCGGCTGTTTCACGGAAAAAGGGTGAAAGTGCATCGATTTGCTTGTCAGAAAGAGCCGAGGCCAATAAAAGGTTGTTTCGGAAATCAACGACTGCGGGGATGCTATTTAAAGTCGGGGGCATGGTCGGTAACAATGTATCGGTGACACGTTTTTTGACCTCTGTTTTAACAGCTCGGGGCAGATATTCGATACCACGCGCACGTAATTCAATATCCTCCTCCATCTTCACATGGGCGCGTAGGAGAGTGGCGGGTATTTTTTTCTCTGCGCTGACCAGTTGCGCGTGCAAATAGGGGCCGATGAGACATTTCTCATCGGTTAATTCGCGATCAAAAAGGTGGCGACCGCTGACCCACCCCATGATGGGCTCAGATTTAAGCGTCG